>JBFKTM010000402.1:0-3850 GCA_041636295.1 Oleiphilaceae bacterium | reverse complement strand
TACTGATTTTTCTGGGTCGATATTTGCCACCAGCAATCATGCTTCTACTACTGATTTACTGTGTTAAAGATATCAATTGGTTTGTCGACAAAGGAGGAATTAACGAATTAGTCGCGCTTAGTGTGGTCACTATTGCACATCTGCTCTTCCGTAACCCGCTTATAAGCATCTTGCTAGGAACCGGGCTTTATATGCTACTGCGACAAGGCATTCTCTAAATAGATCATACAGTTAACAACTAGGCGATATAGCCTACAGCCAATGGAAGGCAGAGTTGCTTTATTTTCAGTTTCAAATGGCTCGGATTAAACGGCTTGCTAAGATAATCGTTCATACCCACCGAGTAAGCTTCAGATTTAAACTCTTCAGTGGCCGTAGCGGTTAATGCAATGATAGGTAATGGTGCCCCTTTTAGAAGGCTGCGAATCGCCAACGTTGCCTGAAAGCCATCCATGACCGGCATCTGAATATCCATTAAAACCAGGTCATAGGGGTTTTTCAGAATTTTTTGCACTGCCTGCTCGCCATTGTTGACTATATCCAGGTCAACACCCCATTTCGTCAACAATTTTTTAATCACCATAATATTGACCGGATTATCTTCGGCCACCAACACTGAAAGCCCTTCAAATTCTCGGACAGCCTTTGCCCCCTGGGGAGCATCCTGTTTGACCGATGACAACAGCGACGACGGGCACCCTGTGACCTCCGCAGCTGTCTGCATTGTTAGGGTAAAGGCAAACGTCGTCCCAATGCCCGGTTGACTGGCTACGGTAATTTCGCTTCCAAATGCTTCCAACAACCCTTTGGTGATGGCCAACCCTAACCCGCTACCGCCATAGTGGCGGGTAATGGCGCTATCGGCCTGCGAGAACTGCTCAAAGATATGCTCCAGCTGTGCTTCCTCAATTCCAATACCGGTATCTGCGACTTTAAACTCGACCTCTACGTGATCGTTATCACTGGCTACAGCATTGATAAAAAGGGTTACACCGCCCTCGTTGGTAAACTTGATCGCGTTACTGATAAGGTTCAACAAGACTTGTGTTAACCGCACCGGATCGGTTTGATAACACTGCGCCAGCCGCTGATCCAACACTACATTAAAATCAATCCCTTTCTCCACAGCCTGGTATTTGGCACTACTCTCAATACTTCGGATCAGCTCTGAAAAGCAGAAAGGAATGGCTTCCAAGGTGATGCGCCCAGCATCAATTTTACTGAAATCCAATACATCGTTAATTAACGTTAATAGGTTTTCTGCCGCAAATCGTAATATGTTGAGACTCTCTACATGCTCCGGCTTAGGGTCATCTTCCAGCAGCAAATGAGCCATACCAATCACACCATGAAGTGGCGTACGAATTTCATGGCTCATCGTTGCCAAGAAGTTCGCCTTTACAATGGCGGCTTCTTCAGCCTTTTCCTTAGCCTCAATCAATGCCTGTTCTGTCTGCTTATGTGGTGTAATATCCTTACTGGTCGATGCGATACCAACAGGCTGTCCTTTATCGTCAGTCACGACAAATTGGGTAAACGACGCCGTGAAGTGACTGCCGTCTTTTCTCTTCTGTAAAACCTCCCCACTCCAACCATTCCGCTCACTGAGTGATTCGGAAATCATTGTACTGTCCCTCTCTGACACATGAAGTGTGGCAATATCTCTACCAACAAACTCACCTGATGCGAAGCCGTATAGTTTTTCCGCCGCGCCATTAACCAATTGAATCCGCCCTTTTATATTGCTGAAGATAACCGCATCCAGATCATTCTTGAGAATCTGTGTGCTAATCATCAATTGCTCTGAACTACGCTTCGCCAGTTCGCTCTCCTTGCGAAAAAACTGAACAAATAGAAGCAAGCAGGAAACGGCACCCAAAACCACCAACCAGCGAATAGTATTCAGCACATCAATCGAGAGTTCATACCGATAAAAAGGCGTTAGACAAAAGACCAGGTCGAGCACAATCAGTAGCACCGACCAGCCGAGACAGAATGAGAGCAACCCGTACTCCCGAGTAGTAAAGAGGATAACCGAGGCAGGCAGGCCGGCAACCAAATAGAGATAAACCAGAGAGTCTTGACCGAGAATCGTCGAGTTAACAAACCCTATAGAGAAATTGACCACCAGAAACAGCAGCCGGGCCAATTGGTGCTTCCCAATATGGTTGATAGCAGGAATAACGAGATTGAAAATCGCAAGCAATGAAACCGTCGAAAAGACAATATATAGCTGGTGATAGCCATATAAAACCATAAAGGGAAGCATGCCAATGCAAAGCACCAGCGCCGACGAATTACACAATCGGATACATTTTTCGAGACTGACCGGGGTATGCTGATTGATACCACGATTGACTATATTCTTAAAGGAGATATCCATTTAGTGCTAACTACGATCCTTTTCTACCGTGCGGCTCACCTAGTTATCTGTAACGTGTCTGGTGACAATTTTTTTTATTCGCACATAAGAACTACCCTACTTGGCGAAATTATACTCAAAAGCCTCATGCCCTGTCTTAGTGAATATTCATAACTGTGACGCCAAAACCATATTTACACAATAAATTGCGTCAACCCCAGAAAACAACCAAGCGCTTGCTTGGTTGTGAATATTAATACATACTAATGGCTTCCTACTCTTACAGGTGGTGCCATGAATACAACAACAAATTATTTCAATGATACCCACCAGATGGCTCGAGAGAGTGTACGGAAGTTCGTAGAACGCCATATCCTCCCCCACATTAACGAATGGGAAGAGCAAGGCAGCTTTCCAAGAGCGCTCTATAACACAGCGGGGGAAGCCGGTATTCTGGGTATTGGTTACCCAGACGAGCTAGGGGGAACCGGATACAACGACATTTTTATGAAAATAGCGGCTAGCGAAGAGTTGATGAGATCAACCTCGGGTGGTTTGGTGGCAAGCCTGGGTTCTCTGGATATTGCTCTACCGCCTATCGTGCAGTGGGGTTCGCCTTCACTCAAAGAGCAGGTTGTACCTCAGGTATTGCGAGGCGAAAAAATAGCCGCATTAGCCATTACCGAGCCAGGCGCGGGTTCTGATGTGGCTGGCATCACAACCAAAGCGGTCAAAGAGGGCGACAACTACCGGATTAACGGCAGTAAAATGTTCATCACCAGCGGTATTCGAGCCGATTATTATACGGTTGCTGTCAGAACCGGTGGAGAAGGCCACGGCGGTATCAGTATGTTAATGGTTGAGAAAGGAACACCGGGTTTTACAGTAGGTACAAACCTCAAGAAAATGGGCTGGTGGGCCAGCGATACGGCCGAACTGTTTTTTGATGACTGCCTGGTTCCTGCCAGCAACCTGATTGGCGCAGAAAATAGTGGCTTTATCTGCATCATGACCAATTTCATGAAAGAACGATTGTCACTCTGCATCATGGCTTATATGACTGCTCAGCTTGCCTTGGAGGCCAGTTTGAAATACATCCGAGAGCGCGAAGCATTTGGCCGCCCCATTGCCAAGTTTCAGGTAACCAGACACAAACTCGTCGATATGGCGACACAAGTAGAGATTGCCAAAGAGTATACCTACCGAGTCGCCGCCCTCATGCAAGCCGGTAAAAATCCGATTAAAGAGATCTCAATGGCCAAGAATTTTACCACTGATGTGGCAGACCGCGTCACCCATGAAGCGGTTCAACTATTTGGCGGCATGGGTTATATGAGAGGCTCAGTGGTAGAGCGACTTTACCGCGATAGCCGCATTCTATCTATAGGCGGTGGCACCACAGAAATAATGAAAGAACTGATTGCCAAACAGATGGGGTTGTAATACGGCGAGTGGCAAGTGGCAAGTGGCAAGTGGCAAGTGGCAAGT
>JBFKTM010000401.1:0-3860 GCA_041636295.1 Oleiphilaceae bacterium | reverse complement strand
TCGACGATGAACCCAACCACAAAGTGTTACTTCCTGGTCTATGTGTGATTCGTTAATAGCCCCGCAATAGTGACTGCGCATAAATGAATACCCGTAATTTTTGATTATCTTATGTTTTATATAGTGTGGCACTGCTTCGCTCTAGCGAGCAGGCATAAATCAACTGGCAGTAGCAGTGCTCGATGCACCAGTACTTTTACCGTCTTGAGCAAGATTTTTTTTCTTTCCGGTTTTGAAATCAGTTTCGTACCAACCTGAACCCTTCAAGCGAAACCCGGCAGCAGAAATTCTCTTTGTAAAAGTCTGCTCTTCACAGGACGGACACTCCGTTAACGGGTTGTCACTAATTTTTTGCAAAACGTCCTTTTCAAATCCACATGTTTTACAAACATACTCATAGATTGGCATTCGACTTACCTCTTGATACCTATCTCAAACTAAAGTGTTTCGCGGCCACGCGACAAACAACTAAACCCGCCGATAATCGACTTAAAGAAAAACGCGGTATTATAGACTTATTTTTGGGCAAAATCAGGTCTAGTTTGATGTCTTGGACGTTCTTTTGAAATAGATCCTGAATTCCAACAACAAAATTGCTAAAACCTAACTAGCCACGCTGTGATCACCGCCCCCCTAAATATCTACGAACATAATCAACACTAAACTTGTTTGCCGAGCTGCCGATAATTATTACTAAGTAGTGCTAAAATTAGGAGCATATAGATTTTTTCAAGATCACTGTAAGCAAAAAACAAACAGAATAATAACCAGAAGATTCGCCATGACACTACAACTTAGTACAACCGTCTCGGACGACATCATTCGTGATTTTGCCAATGAGTTCCATGAAGCCTACGAACTCTGTGAAATCAAACTGGTAGAATTGGAGAACAACCCAACCAACCAGAATTTGGTAAACCTTCTCTTTCGCTCAGTACATTCGATAAAGGGCAACTTATCATTTGTAGGGCTTCAACCTATGCTCCCCCTGCTACAATCTATTGAAGACCTGCTCTCAAAAGTCAGAGACGGCTCTCTTGCCTTTTCGGCAGGCTTGAGTGACGTCATCCTTTTATCAATGGATTGCGCCAAAAGTGTGGTCGACGAAATAACAGGGCAAAACACATCCGAAGTAACGACCGTCTTAATCGACACCATTTGCCACAACATTGCATCTATCATTAATGCCGCTCCTGGCAAACTGAACACAGCAATAAACAACACCATCAACGCATTAGCCCCTGAAACGGTAATTCCGGCAGCCGAAACATCCCCAGTACCAGCCATAGTCAAGCCGCCGACAGATGAAAAAAACCTGATTAAAATACTCAGCCGGCACAATATAATAATCGACGAAGACTTAAATCTGATGATCGGCCTGATTAAACCTTTGGAACAACGCTCTCCTTACTGGCATGGCAAGTCTGCCCGCTTGCTACTATTTGCCCTAGGATTGAACAAACTATCTGACAATCGTGTTGATCCTAAACAGCTGGCAGCAGCCACACTAATGCATGACTTTGGCATGAGCTTCTTACCGATCAGCCTTCTCCACAAAACATCAAGCTATACTCAAAAAGAGAAAAAGCAGATCCATCAACACCCTCGAACCGCTCATGAACTGCTTTATAAATTGCAAAACTGGGAGCCGGCCGCCGAGATAGTTTACCAGCACCATGAACACATGAACGGAGCCGGCTATCCCCACGGTCTATTTGAGACGGAAATTTGCGATGGAGCCAAAATTCTATCAATAGTCGATACCTTTGATGCCATCATGCATGATCGAGCACACATCGAAAAAGTAAAACGCCCATTCATTCGAGCCATTCTTGAAATTAATCGATTTTCAGGTACGCAATTTTCCTCGGAGTGGGTAGAGTTATTTAATCAATTCGCACAAAAATTACACCAATCCAACGCCCATGCATTCTAATCACTGTACAAGCCATGAATGGGTTAGATAATTACATCGGATGCCTGTATGATTGGCCCAATCACCCGTTAAAGTATATTTCTATCAACCAGTATCTTTTCACCGAGGTAATACAGGTGTCTGTAAGAGCCGAACAAAAACAAAAAACTCGCAGAGCGTTAATGGATGCAGCGCTCAATCAACTAAGCGAAGATAAAGGCTTTGCCAGTCTAAGCTTGCGGGAAGTGGCACGTGAGGCAGGAATTGCACCAACATCATTTTACAGACATTTTCACGAGCTTGACGAACTCGGGCTGGCGCTCGTTGATGAAGCCGGGGTAGCACTCAGACAACTGATGCGACAAGCTCGCAAACGCATCGAAAAAAATGGTAGCGCAGTTAACACCTCCATCGACACATTCATGGAGTACTTGGCATCCAACACCAACCATTTTCGCCTACTATTGAGAGAGCGCACAGGACTTTCAAAGCCTTTCCGCACGGCCATTAAGGCGGAAATAAACCACTTTGTAACCGAGCTGGCAGAAGATCTGAAACGCTTTGGTGATTTAAAAAACAGACCGGTAGATGACCCTCAATTAGTGGCTGAAGCAATGGTTACCATCGTCTTCAATCAAGGCGCAGAAGCACTCGACTGCAGCCCAAAAGAAAAAGCGGAACTTAAAGAGCGCCTAAAAAAGGAGCTCCGCATAGTCCTTCGTGGTGCCGAGCTGATTACGGCTGAGAATCAGTCAATTTAACAACTACATCAATAGAACAAAGCAGCTTCTTACTAGCTAGCTATACCCACTGTTTTTCAGACAGAAATTGCAGCTTCGCTTTTATCTTACTTCGCTCAATTGCCGTATAGGGCTCGGCTGGAAATTTACCCCATACAGGGCCCGGCCATGCCTTATCACCAGCAAAGCGGATTACATGATGTACGTGGAGTTGGTTCACGACATTGCCAAGCGCCGCAACATTTAATTTTTCGCCAGAATAGGCCGCCATCAATTGCTCACCAAGAAACACCGACTCTTTTAATAGCTGCTGCTGATCCGACTCGGAAAGCTGATATATTTCGCTGACGCCAGGCCGCCTTGGCACCAATATTACCCACGGGTACTGGCAATCATTCATCAATAAGACGTCGGATAAGGGCCAGGCAACCAATTTTACCGTATCTCTTTCCAGACGATCATCCAGCTGAAACTCAATTTCATTTGTCATAACTCTCACCCACGAAATAATGTTGTACAAATAAAAAGAGCCAACCCAGAGGTCAGCCCTTAAACACTTTCAAATACCAAGCGGCAACACTGCAATTACCAAACTACGACTGGAACTGATTAACGCCTCGCCCAATGCCATAGTAAGTGAGTCCCCGCCGACTAACCATAGCAGGTTCATACAAATTTCGACCGTCAAATATAACCGGTTCCACCAATAACTCTTTAATCAGGTCAAAATCGGGAGATCGAAACTCCTTCCACTCCGTTACAATAACCAACACATCCGCACCTCTCAACGCCTGCTCCTTAGTACCGCATAACGTCAGAAGCGACTGATCTTGATAAATTCGCTGGGTCTCTTTCATTGCTTCGGGATCGTATGCCTGAATGGCTACACCTTCCTGCCAAAGTGACTCCATCAACACTCTGCTGGACGCTTCTCGCATATCGTCCGTATTGGGTTTAAAAGCCAAACCCCATAAGGCAACTTTTTTACCGCTCAGGTCACCGTTAAAGTAGTGCTTTATTTTTTCAAACAAGACACTTTTCTGAGCATAGTTAACCGCCTCCACAGAATTCAGCAGTACCGACTCGTACCCTGAATCATTGGCGGTACGCGCCAACGCCTGCACATCCTTTGGAAAACATGAGCCACCATAACCACAACCAGGATAAATAAAATGGTACCCAATACGCGGGTCCGAACCGATCCC
>JBFKTM010000400.1:0-3864 GCA_041636295.1 Oleiphilaceae bacterium | reverse complement strand
TCCATTGTTCAGCCCTCTACTCGCGTTGCTTAACTGTTGTTTTAGTTAACTATTGTTTTGGTTAACTGTTCACTGATTCATGCGGTTCACTACGGGTAACCGATTGTTGTTGTGAATTACAGCAGCCAAGTCGGTCGATTTAGGGGATGAAAAATGACGGAGAGACGATGAAATGTGATGAATTATGGCAATCTTTCTATCAGGGATAGGCCTGTTATTGAACTCATGTTTTAATATCCCCACGGCTAAAGTGAGGTCTCCGAGAGAACAGATGAAGCGAAAAATTGCCATTATTGAAGACGAACCGACGATTCGCGCAAACTACTGCGATGCCTTGAAAAAATATGGCTATGAGGTGGTGGACTTCGATAACCGTTTTGATGCCATGGCAAATTTCGAACACGCCCTACCTGACCTAGTGATTATCGACGTAGGGTTAGGGGATGACATTGAAGGCGGTTTCGAACTTTGCCGACAGTTACGGGTTAAGTCACCTGAATTACCGATGATATTTCTAACGGCGCGGGACAGTGAGCTGGACCAGATTCTCGGCCTTAAGCTGGGGGCTGACGACTACCTCACCAAGGATATCAATTTGCCTCATATGATGGCCCGTATTGTCGCCCTGTTCCGTCGGGTTGATGCCATGCGCAACAACTCCCAGAAACACGACGAACAGCTGACTCGGGGCGCACTGGATGTCAACGTAGACCGAATGAGTGTCACCTGGAGCGGTCATCTGATAGACCTCACCGTAACGGAGTTCTGGATGTTGCACGCACTGATTCGACACCCCGGCCACGTCAAAAACCGCACACAACTGATGGATGCCGCCAACACTGTACTGGATGACAACACGATCACCTCCCATATCAAGCGCATTCGCAAGAAGTTCACTGCGATAGATCCCTCATTCGATCGCATTCAAACCGCTTACGGCATGGGCTATCGCTGGAAATCCAGTGAAGACTGATACAAACATGGCAACTAACAAGGTGGTCGAGCGAGGCCGGTTAACGTGAAATTACGCAACCAGTTACTGCTTATCAGCCTACTTACTCTGCTCATCCCCTGGGCCGGCTCCCTGTTTATCCAGGAGCTGGAGCAGACGCTCCGTCACAACCAGCTCAACAATCTCAGCCAACACGCCAGGTTGATTGCAGAACAGTTGGCAGACAGTACATCGGAACAACACGCTCAGCAAGGCAGTGATTATCGGCCACTCTACGCCTTTAAACTACCTGCACCGATTATTCTTGACGGCTATTTCGATGACTGGCGAGCCCTCTATCAGCCACTAATAGCGATCGAAGAGCCGAGTAATGGCCGTTTTTCAACACGCTATCTAGCCGGCATTCACGGTGATCGGTTTTATCTCTTTATCGAAGTTGAAACTCCCCTTACCCGTTACCGCAACCCGACCAGAAGAGCCCTTACCAACAGTGATCATCTACAGTTGAAGTTAGCGATGCCCCAAGGCGAGATCGCAGATATCATTGCCAGCCCTATTGCCCCCGGTCCACTGGATCTGCTGCACCGCAACGGCACCAGAAGCGTCATCAAAGACACCGCTCTACGCGGTTACTGGCAAGACACCCGTAACGGTTATCAGATCGAACTGGAGATTCCCCTGTCCCGCGTACAGCGCGGCATCGGTTTTGCCGTGGTGCAACCACCACACCCTGATCATAATGACGGCACACCCTCATCGAACAGTGACACCGCCTCCTGGTCTGGCATTACACCACCCGAGGAGTATCAAGCGCTCCCGCCGATCGTTCATCGCCAGCCATTCCTGGAATCACAGCTAGAGCCCTATCAGCGTGACCATACCCGCATCAGCGTTATCAATCCGGATAAGTGGGTCGTTGCAGAAGTGGGTCAAACCGATGAGGAGCACTACGTCTCCCCCTGGCAACAGGGAGAGTACAACTCACTGGCACGAGAGATCTTACTCTCGTTGTTTAAAGCCGTGCTGGGCGCTCAACAACCGGCTGAAACCGAGACCCTGTCTCAGCCCGGACAGCGGGAGAACAATGCAATTCGCAATGCCCTGGCGCAACAGCCAAGTACCGATTGGTTTCATGACCCTGCCAGTGATCAGGCCATCATCGCTGCCGCTTACCCGATACCGTCTTTACCCGTGAGTGAACAAGACCAGGCCAATCGGGGCGTTGTTCTGGTAGAGCAGACCACCGACGCAATCGCCTCCCTATCTGATCGCGCAATGGTCAAGTTGGTCGCTATCAGCTTCTCGGTGGTGGTGTTGATTGTAGTGGTGCTATTGGGGTTTGCGTCCTCGCTCTCATGGCGGGTAACCCGATTACGCAATCAGATTGAAGCGTCGGTCAGTGAAGAGGGGCGACTGGGGCACTTTTTTACGCCGTCTACCGCGAATGATGAATTGGGAGACCTCTCCAGAAGTTTTGCGGCAATGCACAATGAAGTGGCCAGCTATACTGAATATCTTGAAAATTTTTCAAGAAAGCTGTCACATGAGTTGAAGACGCCGCTGGCTATCGTGCGATCATCCATAGAAAATCTATCGCTAAATGAGCATAGCGACGAAGTAATTACTTACTTACAGCGAGCAGATGAGGGCACTCAGCGTCTGAGCCAGATTCTACACGCAATGAGCGAGGCATCACGGCTGGAAAAGAGCATCGAAAACACTGAAAAAGAGCGCTTCGACCTAACCAGCGTGGTGTTGGGCACCGGCGAGGCATTTCAAGGCCTGCTAAAGTACCACCAACTCTCCCTTGATATCGAACCGAAGGTTAAAAAAATCGTAGGGTCTCCTGACCTGATCGCACAATTATTGGACAAACTCATAGAGAATGCCCGTGATTTCACGCCGGAGCATGGCAACATCTCAATATCGCTGGACAATAAAGGCGATCAATACCGCTTACAGGTGAGTAATGAAGGGCCTCTGCTGCCGGTCGCTATGCAACATGAAATATTCAACTCTTTTGTGTCAGTGCGTAGCGACAACCAAAAAGAGGGGCATATGGGGCAGGGATTGGTGATTGTAAAACTCATCACTGACTATCATCAGGGTAAAGTGAGCGCCTACAATCGGAAAGATAAGCGGGGAGTCTGTTTCGAGGTGCTGCTTCCTAAAGGGTAGATCCGTAATGGCCAGCTACCCTTCAAGCGAAATACTGGCGGTACTACTTACGCTTCTTTGGCGTCCAGGCCCAGACCATTTCCATCAGAATTGGCTCTTTGCCGTCGGCATCCGTCACAACGACTTTCACCGTAGTTTCGCCTTTCTCCTGACTGCGAATCTGTTTAACCTGCTCATCGGTTAGCGTGGCAACTGCTTTCATATCACCTTTGGCACGCTTAACGTAATCCGCTTTAATCGTCTTAATTACCGGTACCGCAGTATCTGGCACGTTCATTCCAACCATATAACCGGTAGCAGACTCGGCAATCAAAATGCTGGCAACCGCATGCACCGAACCGATGTGGTTCTGTACAGACTTTTTATTTTTCAGAGTAACGACAGCACGTTTTTCCGTAAGCTCTTCAATCTTGATGCCGGTGGTGCCTGTGAATTTAACAAATTTACCAAAAAAGGTGCTCAGTGCCTTAATTCGCACAAAATCAGGTAATGAGTTAATTTTACTTACAATTCCATTAAGCTTGTTTTTTTTGCTCATGTTAAACACTCTGTAAAATAGTTTCTCTTCAAAAAGGGGCGTTAGGGTAACGTATTTTTAAACATTCAGAAATACAATTGTTACAGAATAAGCATGGCCATCCATTGGTCAATACGAGATCAACAGCGTCGCTACAACCAATAACAAGCATAAACGGGAAGCTAAGCCATCGTTAAAAGGACACTGCAATGAAGCC
>JBFKTM010000399.1:0-3868 GCA_041636295.1 Oleiphilaceae bacterium | reverse complement strand
GAGCGTTTCTTGTCTCAGCCTTTCCACGTTGCGGAAGTATTTACTGGTTCACCTGGTAAGTATGTATCTTTGAAAGATACAATTCGCGGCTTCAAAGGCGTTTTGGCCGGTGAGTTTGACGATCTGCCAGAACAGGCTTTCTACATGGTTGGTTCAATCGACGAAGCCGTAGAAAAAGCCAAGACTATGAAATAATTATCCCCTATCGATATTAGATAAGGGTGGATAAGAGGCAAAGCATATGGGAATTTCCGTGCATTGCGACATTGTAAGTGCTGAAGAAGAGATCTTTTCTGGACGCGTAGAGATGGTAATCGCTGCGGGTGTAGAAGGCGATTTGGGTGTGGCTCCTGGCCACACTCCATTACTGTCTGCTTTAAAACCTGGCCCGATCCGAGTGATCAAGCAAGGTGGCGAAGAAGAGGTTTTCTATGTTTCCGGAGGTTATCTGGAAGTACAGCCTAATGTCGTGACTATACTGTCTGACAGTGCGCAACGTGCGGCCGATATGGATGAAGCAGCGGCGCTGGAAGCTAAGCGAGAGGCTGAAAAGGCTCTGGCTAACCAAAGTGGCGATTTCGATTATTCGAAAGCGGCTACCCAGCTTGCAGAAGCGGCAGCTAGGCTCCGTACGATCCAGCAGTTGCGAAATAAATTACGTTAATAAGATCTGCTGTAATTCTATTACAGCGCTCTTACCGCGTAGTTTGTCTCTGAAAAGGGTGACTTTCGAGTCGCCCTTTTTTGTGGCTGTTTTTTATTGCTATCTCTAAATGGTATTTTTAACAACCTTTCACATAAATTCTTCAATGTTTGACGAAATACTGCGATCTTGTAGGTTTCTAAGGTACACCACCCCCCCGCTTATACCGTATAATTAGCGCTCAAAATTTCCCCGGTTTCGTGTTCTTGTTAGGAGCTAACGAAACAGCGTCACATTACAGTAACAGTAAGGAAACGTCTTGATGAGTGTTCATGTAGTCATTCTAGCAGCCGGACAGGGCTCGCGCATGAGATCCAATCTTCCCAAAGTATTACATCCTCTTGCTGGTAAACCGTTACTGCACCACGTTATCGACAACGCGGCAAAGTTAGGGGCAGAAGGCACTCATGTTGTTATTGGGCACGGCGCTGATTTGGTACGTTCATCTTTCGACAAAACTGATTCCAATACCAGGATTCATTGGTCTATACAGGAGCAGCAGCTGGGTACCGGACATGCGGTGGCGCAAGCGCTTCCGGAAGTCCCCGATGATGTAACCGTGTTGATACTTTATGGCGATGTGCCGCTTACTAATACAGGAACCTTAGAAGTTTTACTTAAACACGTGAGCGATAAAAGTATCGCACTACTAACGGTAGAACTGGAAGATCCTACTGGTTATGGTCGTATCGTCCGTGACGCATCCGGATTTGTTCAGGCGATTGTTGAGCAGAAAGATGCTACACCAGAACAGCTTGCTATTCGGGAAATCAATACCGGTATTTTGGCAGCGCCTGCGTCCAAGCTGAAAGAGTGGTTGCCGAAACTGTCCAATGCCAATGCTCAGGGCGAGTATTATCTGACTGATATAATCGCTATGGCAGTGAGCGATCAGATGGAAGTGGCCGTGGCGCATCCTGCTTGTGAAGAAGAGGTTCAAGGCGTCAATAACCGAGTTCAGCTAGCGGCATTGGAACGCTGGTTCCAGGCACAACAAGCAGAGCGGCTTATGACAGAGGGCGCCACCGTTATTGATCCTGCCAGACTGGATGTAAGGGGTAATGTCACGGTGGGCAAAGATGTATTCCTGGATATCAATGTCATTCTAGAAGGTAACATCACATTAGCAGACGGTGTAGTGATTGGTCCCAATTGCATTATTAAAAATGCCAAAATTGGTGAGGGCAGTCATATTCATGCAAACTCCATTGTTGAAGATACCACAGTGGGAGCGTCAGTCAGCGTGGGACCGTTTGCAAGACTGCGTCCAGGCACTCAACTTGCCGATCGTTCTAAAGTGGGTAATTTCGTCGAGACCAAGAAAACAATCGTCGGCGAAGGTAGTAAAATTAACCATCTGAGTTATGTGGGCGATGCGGAACTAGGTGCCAATGTGAACGTCGGTGCGGGCACAATTACCTGTAACTATGACGGTGTCAACAAGTTCAAGACAGAAATTGGTGACGATGTATTTGTTGGTTCCAATAGCTCATTAGTTGCACCGGTAAAAATAGGTGAAAAATCTACGATTGGGGCAGGCTCTACGGTTACCAAAGATATTGAACCAGCTCAGTTGGCCGTCGCTCGTAGTAAGCAGCGTAATATTGATGGCTGGCAGCGTCCGGTAAAGAAATAAGTAGTAAAAATCGTTTTAATTTTGTCGTTTACGTTTGAATAAGCAAAGCAAGCAATAGGAACATTAACATGTGTGGAATCGTTGGTGCAGTAGCACAAAGGGATGTGGCAGAAATCCTGGTAGAAGGGCTCAAGCGACTTGAATACCGGGGTTATGATTCTGCCGGTGTAGCGTTACTGACCAAAGAGGGTGAATTCAAACGAGTACGACGTGTCGGGAAGGTTCAGTCGCTGGCCGATGCTCTGGCTGAAAGCCCCTGCGCAGGGGGAACCGGTATTGCTCATACCCGCTGGGCGACTCATGGTGAACCAAACGAAACCAATGCACACCCTCATGCCTCCAGTGAGCGTATTGCAGTTGTGCATAATGGCATTATTGAAAACCACCACACACTGCGTGAGATGTTGAAAAAGCAAGGTTATCAGTTCACTTCTGATACCGACACCGAGGTAATCGCGCACCTTGTACACTTTGAGTTACAACGTCACGATACACTGTTGGCCGCCTTTCAGACCACCATCAAACAACTCGAAGGTGCCTATGGAACGGTGGTTATGGACACCACTGATCCAGAGCGATTGATTGCAGCACGCTCTGGTAGCCCACTGGTTATTGGTTACGGGCTAGGCGAAAACTTTCTAGCTTCAGATCAACTGGCACTACTGCCTGTAACGCGCCGTTTTGCATTTCTTGAAGAGGGGGATATTGCTGAGTTAACCCGTCATGAAGTCATGATTTATGATGTAAACGGCGAGCGAGTCGAACGTACGATCAAAGAGTCAGATGTAACCCACGATGCTGGTGACAAAGGTCCTTTCAAGCACTACATGCTGAAAGAAATCTATGAGCAGCCAATTGCCATTAAAAATACGTTGGAAGGCCGTGTTGCAGCAGGTCAGGTGTTAGCCACGGCTTTTGGCGACAATGCCGATGAAATCCTGAAAGAGATCAAGCATGTTCAGATCATCGCTTGTGGCACCAGCTATCACGCGGGGATGACTGCCCGTTACTGGTTTGAAGAAGTGGCTGGTATCTCTTGTAACGTTGAAATCGCCTCTGAGTTTCGTTACCGAAAGTCCGTGGTCTACCCTAACTCATTGTTAGTAACCATCTCTCAGTCCGGTGAAACCGCTGATACCTTAGCGGCGCTCAGACTGGCAAAAGAGTTGGGCTACAAGGCGAGCCTGACCATCTGTAACGTACCCGGCTCATCGCTGGTACGTGAATCGGATCTTGCCTATATGATGAAGGCTGGAGCGGAGATTGGTGTTGCTTCAACCAAGGCCTTTACCGTACAGCTTACCGGGTTGTTATTGCTGGTAGCTGCTATTGGCAAACACAACGAGATGGGCCAAGAAACCGAGTCTGCTATCGTGGGCGCACTACTGTCACTGCCTGCTAAAATTGAACAGGCACTGGATATGAATGACGCGATTACGACTCTCGCAGAAGACTTCGCAGATAAGCACCATAGTTTATTCTTGGGTCGCGGAGATCAGTACCCCATTGCGATGGAAGGGGCCCTCAAG
>JBFKTM010000398.1:0-3898 GCA_041636295.1 Oleiphilaceae bacterium | reverse complement strand
TTTACTCATTGATGAAGTGCACAATCTGCCGGATCGTGCGCGGGAGATGTACTCTGCAACACTGTCTCTGAAGGATATTCGTTTAATTGCCAAGCAGCTGGACTCAGCTTTTGACTTGTTGAAAAAGAGAGTCAATAGTTTGGCTCGTGCGCTGTCTGCATTGGTAAGCGACAATACTTTACCGAAAGGGGGCTGTATGAGTGGGCCGCCTGATAGCATTGACCGGGCGATTGATCGCGTATTGGAGGTGGTGGCAAGCACCTCTGAGCAGGTGTTTAATCCCGGCCTCGCTTCCAGTGGACTGGGTCAGTTGCCCGATAACTTTTCTGAGTGGCTCAAACAGCTGTTTCGGTATCAGTGTGTCCGCCAGCTATACTCAACGGCCCATGTAACGTTACTGGAGGTTAAACCTCAGGGGCGAAATCGGGAGGTCATTTTAAAATTGCTCTGCCTTGACGCCTCTGACAGCCTGTCGGAAAAATACCGCTCTGCGAGATCAACGGTGGCTTTCTCGGCAACTCTTAACCCGATGCTGTTTTATTTCCGTTTACTCGGGCTCAAAGATCAATCTCCGGCCATGAGTCTTCCGGCGGTTTTTCCCGAAAGCCATCAATTAACCCTGCGTTGTGACTATATTGATACCCGTTGGCAACAGCGTGGAGGCTCGATGCCGACTTTAATCGAATTGATCTATTTGGTGTATCAACATAGGCCGGGTAAGTACATGGTGTTTTTCCCCTCCTATCAGTATCTGCACGATACCCTGGAACAGTTTCAACAGGCGTACCCGGCTGTTGAGGTAGTACAACAAATTCAGGGCAGTGATCAAACAAGCCGAGAGGCTTTTTTAGAGGTGTTTTTTAAATCATCAGGGAGCGCCTTGGGGTTTGCCATTCTGGGAGGCGTGTTTGGCGAAGGGGTAGATTACCTGGGAGACGCGCTTACCGGTGCGATAGTCATTGGCACCGGCATGCCCCAACCAACAGACGAGCGAAAACTCATTCAGCAACACTTCGAACAACAAGGGCTCAACGGCTACCAATATGCTTACCAGTATCCTGGATTTACACGGGTGCAACAGACGGCTGGCCGGGTGATCCGCAGCGAGACTGACAAAGGCGTCGTAGTATTGGTCGACCCTCGATTTGCGAGAGCGGATTATCAGAGGCTAATGCCTGAGCAATGGTTGGTTCAAGGTTGCAAGAGTGAAAAAGAAGTGGAATTGCAGCTTACTGAGTTTTGGGCTTAATAATTGGAAATGAGGTGGAAATGGGGTCAGACCCACTGGGTCTGACCCCTAGTACTGTACGCTAACGGGCGCGTTTCAACGCATTTTTCCTGAAATCCTGTTCGGACAGGCCCACTTGAAACTGGTAAGTATCAAACTCCAATAGAGTGAATTTACCGGTTTGGTGATTTGTCATTTCCAGGATATGAGCGCGCCAGTATTGACCTAAGTAGTGACGATAATCTTTAAACAACTGGGTTTTTAACAGCGTATTTTTACGATCATAGTATTGAATCTGTTGAACACGGAACTCCTCCTGATCGATCCACACCACCAGGCGGCTATAACCAGAGAAGTCATAACGGGGTGTCATTTCTACCTGGTAGCTGGCCAGTCCATTCACCGTTTCTTCACCTAAGTAGCGGTAATCGTATTTGTCGACTTCGAATGACGCGAGGTCTTCAAAAGAAAATTCACTGCCCATAAATGGACCGGATTTGTTCTTAGACGCTATGCGCTTTACACGTTTTATCGCTGGCAGGTATAGCCACTGATCGTCCGCTTCTTCAATATGCGAGAAACTGAGAAAAGCCGTTCCACGCACATCTTTTGGGGAGTCAAAAACAGTAAGGCTCTTATCCCCGTCATTTTTGATCTCCAGACTGGAGACTCGCAGTTCACGGAGGCTTTCATCACCGGCGCGATTGCGTAGTGTCATTTTCATTGCTGAAGAGCTATCCCCCCACCCTAAGTCTCTGCGATCCGACTCTACGGCAATGGCTTTCCCTTTGTCATGGTCGCTGCCATTCAGGGCAAATGCCGACAGGTTTGAGGCACTAGTCAGTAACAGGCTGGCCAGGAGCGCTGACCAGTAGCTTGGCTTTTTCATCGTTTGTTTTCTCCACTGAGATAAGTAGGGCAGGTAAAAATAGAAAGTCGATTACCAAGGCAATGCCAATGGTTAAGGCGGTGAACATGCCCATGTGAGCGTTCATGTTAAAGTCCGAGGCGGCCAGTACCACGAAGCCGGCAACCAGTACCAGGGTGGTTACCCAAAGTGCCACGCCGACAGTCGAAAAGGCGTAGCGCACGGCTTCTTCTGCTGACTTGCCCAGCTCTTTTCGAGCACGTTGATATTTGCTGAGAAAGTGAACGGTATCGTCCACAACGATTCCCAGGGTCATACCAACCGCGCTGGCCAGTGAGATTCCCAGATTACCGTTAAATAGGGCCCAGACACCAAAGGCCATGCCAGCCGGGATCAAATTGGGGGCCAGGCTGATCAGTCCCAGTTTGAATGAGCGCAGTGCTGCGATAAGAATAAGTGATATAAAGAACAGGGCTAACAGGGTGCCACCGATCATCGATGAAACGTTTCGTTTGCCTATATGCGAGAACATCAGGTTGGGGCTGGCGGCATAATGGGTTGTTATGCGAGTATTTTGCGCCAACCATTGATTGATGGAACTCTCCAAAACCAATGTCTCCTGGCTGGAGAAGTTTTTGGTAGTAATGACTACACGAGTGGCCTTTTTCGAGATATCAATCTGATCATTTAGATCAAGACCATACGGCAGAGACATTTCATACAGTAATAGATATTGTGCGGCCAATTCGTTGTTGTCTGGCAGCCGATAGTACGACGGCTGATCACCATTCATATTTTTATTGAGTCGTTTGAAGGTATCGCTCAGGGTATAGACGTGTTCAACTTCTGGCAGCGTTCTCAGCCACTGCGTAAATCCGGTAACATCTTTTAAGAATGCAGGGTGACTGATTCCTTCTGGATAGGGGCTCTCAAGGGAGTACTCAATGGTGTAGATTCCCGTCATGTGATTGGCCAGGTAATCGGTATCTTGCCTGAATGACGTACTGGTATCGAAGTACTTGATAAACTCGTCATTTACCTGATTTTTGCTTGAGATAGCCGCCAATCCGACCGTTAACGCGACGGTGCCCCAGAGCAAGTAACGGCGATGATTGATAACGAACTCCGCCAGCCCGGACATCGCGCGGTTGTCTTTTTCAGGGTGCACTTTTATCCGAACCGGTAACACCATCATCAATGCCGGCAAGAACAGCACAGAAAAGAAGAAGGCGGCAATAACACCCATTGCAACGGTATTTCCTAAATCGCGAAAAGGGGGAACCTCACTGAAGTTCATCGATAGAAAGCCCAGTGCAGTGGTCAGGCTGGTGATAAACACGGGTTGCAAGTTGAGCCGAATACTCTCTTTAAGTGCCGCGGCTTTTGATTGACCATTCCGCATACCATGCAGGAAGGTGACCAGCATATGTACGCAGTCTGCAACCGCCATGGTCATAATGATCGTGGGGGCAGATGCCGAGGGAGGCGATAGCGTCCACCCCAGCCAGCCAAAAAGCCCCATTGCGGTGAGAATCGACATGATAATAACGGTAACGGTCGCGAAGGTTCCGGAAAACGAGCGCAGCATGAGGCCTAGTACCACAATGATAATCAACATCATGATGGGCATAAGCTGACTCATATCTTGTTGTGCCATTTCGCCAAAAGCGTTGTTGAGCATCACGGTGCCTGTTAAATGGAACTCAATATCGGGGTATCGCTGTTCCATTAGTGTTACTAACTCACGTGCAGCACTGACTAATTCGGGAACCTCATCTTCTGCCTGTTGTGGCATTTGAGCG
>JBFKTM010000397.1:0-3902 GCA_041636295.1 Oleiphilaceae bacterium | reverse complement strand
TTTGACTTGCGACTGAACGAGCGATAAGTGAATTAATCTAATGAGGGTATAGATCAACCCTAAACCGCCCAAGCTGATAATAACAACGCCGACATAGCCGCCTTGTTCGACGCGTTCTTCCAGCGTTGGCTCACGGTTCAACTGGGTGAAAACGGTACCACGTGTGGGATCAATGATCCTGTCTATCTTGTCGCGATGATTTTTATCTATCAATGCCGGTGCAAGCTCGGGTTGGCGCATCAAGACATTCAATCGTTGATCTTGCGGTGAATAACCGAGGTACGCGTTATCAGTAGTCGCAGTAAAAGGCCCCACCCGCGACACCTTTTTCTCCATTTTTTCGCCGTTTGAACCATAGACTGCCGCGGTATAGGTCACCACCTCCCCAGTCGCCTGGATATCTTGCAATAACACCAACCAAAGTGCCTGCAGGTCATTGATTTCTGGCAACTTGGATTTATCCATCAACGAGTCTAAAGCACTGACGGCGTTCGGATATTGGCTGGCGGTCAGCGATGCGGAAATATCGCTTTTCGCATCCTGACTTACTTGTTTCGCGACGGAATAAAGGTCTTTTAGGTGATGTGTGCGCGCTTGTATTTGTGCTTGCAGGGCAGAAACGGCTTCACTGTTTGCCTTTACCTTCGCATTTAATGTGGTGTAGAGCGCTTCCGCTTCACGCTCCGCTTTTTGCAGCGCTGCCAGCCGGGCCTGTTGTTTGTCTTTTTCCCGTATAAACTGTTGCTCTCTTTCTCTATGTAGTGCCTGTTCGGCGACCTTATCTGCCTGTAATTGTTTTAACAACAGATTCAAGGCTGCCTCAGCTTCTTTCTGTGTTTGTGCGCCTATATTGAATGAAAGGCACAACAGAATAATGCTTAATAAGCCTCGGAGTCGGCTCGCTTGATTCATTAACCCCTTCATTATTGCTCTCCCCCAGCACTTGTCGTCGGAACAAAAGGCAGGCGCAGTAATGTAGGCGCGGATTCCTCTCTTGCTAAGCTCAAGCCTTGTTTAATGGCTGACCCATACTCCCCAGGCAATGGCTGCCAACTCGCTTGGGCTGAATCCCAATAACCTTGCTGCAAGCCGTCGGGCGTTTGATAGTAAAGCCCTACGCGTCCAATTCGCAGGATATTCACTCGCTTTCTTTGCTCAACGAGCGCCAGTTCTTCGGGATAAGTTTCGATGGTATAGCCAAACTCACGCTCTATTTCATAGGTATCCAGGATACGTCGATACTTTTCGGGTAAATCCACCTCATGGGAAATCATCATTTGCTGGAGCTGCTCTATTCTGCCCAGTCGCTCCTCTCGCAGAAACGGGGTATCTTGCTTAATAAAACTTTCCAAGGCATCGACCATATCGATCATCATCGGCACAATGGCTTTCTCGGTAATGGCCACCGAGTCCAGCTGCTTTGATAGCGTCTCCAATCGCTCCTTTTGCTGATTCAGTACTTGTTGTAAATGCTGATTATTGGTTTGCAACTGCTTCAGGTTTTCATTCGATTGACGGTAGTCGTCAATTAACTGCTGCGTTTGTCGCTCAACGCTATCGATCTTTCTTTGCGACAGTTCTCCGGCTTTATTGATAGCGTTGGTGGTGGTGATGCCTTTTTCCAGTTTTTCTATCAACACTTCTTCTTTACCGATGGTCTGTGTTGAGAGGGTTGCACATAGCAACAACACAATAATGGGCAACTTCATAGCCTGCTTTTCCATTTAGATACTTAACTGTGTGAAATGATTACCCCAGTGAGCATTCACCCATTCTGGTAAACCGGTTGTCGACGGTTTTAAAGTGGCTGCATCAAACTGATAGAGCTTGCCTGTTCCGGATGTGACGAAGAAAGTGCTGCCATCACGACTTAACGCAACACCACTGGCATCATATATTTCATGCTCACCGAGATATTTCGAAGACCGAGAGTCCCAGAACGTGACTAAATTCCCTCGTGGGCACGTTATGGCCGTCACGCCAGTATCAGGGTGAATAGAGACACTGGCCGTATATTGGTTCATCTGCCAATGGATTTTATCTGAAGCAGCACGAACCAGCTTTATGGGAGAAGAGCCGCTTTGAAACCCGACCACAGGAGGGTTTTCCCTTTTGCCTTGATATTGTAACGCGACACAGACCGTATCATCTGCCCCGATAGCCATATGACGTATACTCTGCAAATGATCCTGTAGCGCCAACTGCCTAATCAATTGGCCGCTAACACTGTCTATGTAAACAAGTGATGGTCGCATTGACTCAATATTTAATGGCTTCCTGCCCGATTCAGGATGGGTTTGAATACCACCGTTGGCGACAACAAGGGTTTGCTGATCAGACAAGAAGGCCAGTTCGTGCGGCCCTTGGCCAAAACTTGATAGCGTCTCGACTCTTTCACCGGAAACCACATCATAAACACCAATTCCCCCCTGTTTAGTGACATAGTGATTCTCAGTGGCATAAAACAACTTACCGTCACTCGACAAACAGCCATGACCATTAAAATGGCTGTCTTCTCCCGGTGCGAGCTGGTTGATGATCTTGCCGGTTGACGTATCAATGACCAGGGCAGCCGCTTTTGGGTCTCGCGCAACACCAATCACCAGGGATGGATTACCGGGATTCGAGACAATGCTGTGGCAAGAAAATGGTGTCTCTAACCTAAAGATCTCCTCTCCCGTGAATGACAACGCACTAACATAGGATTGCTGTTTATGTGTATGAGCGGTCAGAAACAGTTGATTAACCAGGGTGACTGACTTGTGAGTCGTCTTTAAATAAACAGGTACCGCCAGGGCAACAAGACCAACACCACCGGCGATCAACAGCTGGCGCCGCGTAAAACTAGACTTCTTTTCAGACTGCATAGGAAAAACGACAACTAAGAGAGTACAAGACCCTAACAAGTATTAGCGTTTTATTCAGCGAATATGTAAAATGTGTTCAAATGATAATGCTTATTATTATGCAACTCAAATAATTTTTACCTGTGCCAGTAGATATTTGAAAATGCCACCCACTTGGACAGATTTAACCCACTTCTTTCTTGAGCCAGTACGTTACTTTACTGACCCAAACCATCGTGTATTTATCGGCTTCCTGATATCTTCCCTGTTAATCGCATTGCTGGTTTTACGCGTCCAAACACAACGACCATGGCGAGAAATCTTCAAAATAATCTTCACTACAAAGATCTGGAGAAATAAATCAACGGCTGTCGATGCTGGTCTTCTTTGCCTGAATGCTTTCTTAAAAGTGCTCGTATTTATACCGTTACTTTTTAGTTCATTTACCGTTGGGTTTTATACAGTTAAGACATTGGCTTTTTTCTTTGGCGACTTGCGGTATATCGCTTGGAGCCAGACAACCATTCTGATGCTATATACCGTCTGCCTGCTGTTATTTACAGACTTCTGCCGTTACCTTTTGCATCGGCTTTTACATGAAGTGCCGATACTCTGGAAGCTACATAAAGTTCACCATACTGCCACGGTCATGACACCATTGACCCTGCATCGTGTTCATCCTCTTGAAGCCTTCCTGCAACAATTAAGAGATGTTGTATCGGTAGGCATGGTGACCGGCGTCTTTTTCTACCTGTTTGGCCAGTCAATCGATGTGTTAACGGTCTTGGGGGTGAATGCAGGTCGCTTTGTTTTCAACCTATTGGGCGCCAATTTACGCCACTCACATATTTGGCTTTCATTCGGCCCTGTCTTGGAAAAAATACTTATCAGCCCTGCCCAGCACCAAATACACCACAGCGCAGACCCGAACCACCACAACAAAAACTACGGTTCTCAATTTGCGCTATGGGATTACTTTTTTAATACGCTATACCTTACAGGAAAGCGGGAAAAGATTTCTTTTGGGCAGGAATAGTCATAGTCAATTAATGCCTG
>JBFKTM010000396.1:0-3906 GCA_041636295.1 Oleiphilaceae bacterium | reverse complement strand
GACCAGCTCATCGGCTTTAATGGCGTTATTTACCGGTGGTAATATATGGCTCTTCTCTTGGAGTATTTCTACCAGCCTTTCCGTTGCACCGGCGGCTTGCTGTAATTGACCGAATACTTCAGAAATGGTCGCCAAAGATGTTCCAACTAAAATGGCATAGAACACGAAAGCCCCTAAATCACCTCCCGTCATACGGCCGGCAATGACATCACTACCGCCCACCCAGAGCATGCCGGTGATCGCGCTGAAAACAATGATAATCACGCCAGCGATTAAGGTGGCGCGTTGTTGTATGCGTTTTTTACCGATCTGAAAAGCCTTTTCGACTTCGTTGGCAAAGGAGCGTCTCTCTTCAGGTTCGCGGGTATAACTCTGCACCGTTTTGATGTGCTCGATCGCTTCACCCGCATAACTGCCTACATCAGCCATTGAGTCCTGACTTTTTCGTGATAACGCCCTTACTCGTCGACCATAAACCAACAGCGGAATGAGAACAAAGGGGACGGCGGACATCACGATGAGTGTTAATTTAATATTGGTAGCAAACAGCATAACGAGCGCACCCACAAACATCAGGGCACTGCGCATCGCCATTGAAAAAGAAGAGCCGATAATGCTTTGCAGCAAGGTGGTGTCGGTGGTAATGCGGGACATGATATCCCCACTTCCACTGGTTTCGAAGTAGCTGGGATGGAGGGTGATGACATGGTTAAACACCGCTAAACGAATATCGGCACTGACCCGTTCCCCTAACCAGGAGACCAGGTAAAAACGGAAGAAGGTGCCGGTGGCGATGAGAACGGTGATTCCCAGAATGAAAAAAATGGCCTGTTTCAGCTGCTCTTGAGACTGTTGGGCGAAGCCTTCGTCGATAAGTACTCGCACGCCCTGACCCACCGCAAGCATCACCCCGGCCGTGAAGATAAGGGCGACGATAGCCGCAACAACGGTGCCTTTGTATGGCCGGATAAATCGGGTGAGTTGCAAAAGGATTGAAAGGCGTTTGGTCTTGCTGGCCTCGGCATTAGATAGCGTCGTGTTAATCGTTTCGGCTTGCATAATCTTCCTGAAGAGGCCCGTGTAGCGATGACTGTATTGACTATAAATGGGGAGGGGATCGGTAAAATCAAGCTGTAGCGACTATTTAGAGGGCAAACTTAGAGGGTGAACCCGGCTGGCAGGGCTGGTAAAAGGCCGGTGGTGAATATGAGCATTGACCACCGGCTCTAAATAGCCGAGGTGCTACTGTGGCGAACTTTCACAAACCCTAAACTTCTACACCTAAACGGCTATTGTTGCTTCGATTTCGATAAGTAGTTCTGGTGCAAATAACCCATCAACTTTGATTAATGAGCTTGCTGGAAGTTCATCGCCATAATGCTGCTGTAAGGTCTCCCTCAGGCCGATAATGTCCCTCATATCCGTCACGAACAGGGTTACTTTGATTAGTTTTTTCAATGATGTGTTATGCTGTTCCGCGATAACCGAGAGTTGTTCTAAAATCGCATCTGCCTGTTCTGCAAGTGTGCCTTCCTGTGCTGTTGTTCCAAAGGCGGTGAGCCCTGAAGTAAAGAGCGTACCTTGGTAACTGACAGCATGGACATAAGGGCCAACCGGTAGCCCTAATGCTTCATAGTTGTGTCGCTGTAGTGTCATGATGACTCCTGTTTTTTGTGGTTAACTCCAGGGCCTGAGAGTGCCAATGCGAGTTGCTGTATAAAAGGCGCGGTTACCAATGAAATAAGTGCTGCCGCAGGCCAGGCGAGTATGAACGCGGTAAGCCATTGATGGATAAACTGGTGATTCCAGCCCAAGTTTATCCAGGTGACCCAGCAGGTCATCAGTAATGCCAGCGTGAAGGACATCAGGAGCGCAAAAATTATTCGGAATTTCATACCGGCACCCGATTTCTCACAGCTTCTTTGTTCACTCCCGACCTCAACCGCTCGATGTAGATCACTTTGGTTAGCGCCTGTGCCAGATAATCTTTGGTATGAGGTAGTTGAAAGTGCAGCTGTAGTGCCGCTTCACTCTGCCAAGCCTCCCATAACGTGAAACGGTTGGGGTGCTCCAATTGCTGTAAAACAATAAACTGCAAACAGCCCGGCTCCTGTAGTGTGTGTTCTGCAAGGGTGTTCAAGGCTCGCTTGGTTTTCTCAATGTCTTTACCTTCCTCTACCTCAATGCCTGCACCGATATATAAATAGGACATAATATTGCTCCAACGCTTGTTGTGAAAATGAATGTTGGATAATCTTAAATGGTTGCATTTATGATAAAAATGCTCCAAATGGCAATCTTATATTTCAAAAGTGGAATTATGTTTGACGATATCGCTCTATTTGTTCATATCGTTCAGTATCGCGGTCTGTCTGCGGCGGCTGAACAACTACAGCTGCCGTCGGCGACCGTCACTCGGCGCTTACAGAAATTGGAACGTGCCTTACATTGCCGCCTGATCCATCGCTCTGCCCGACAGTTTAATCTGACCGCCGAGGGGGAGGTGTACTATCAAGCGTATGCCGGTTTGGTGCATCAGCTTGAAAATACCCAACGACTGCTGAGTAGCGATATGCAACAACTCAGTGGATCGCTGAAGGTTTTAGCGCCGACCAATATATCCACCGGATTGTTACAGCCAATGTGGTCGGCCTTTATAAAAAAGTACCCGGATATACAGCTGCAACTACTGTTGAATAACAACATCGAAGATATACATAAGACGCAGGCCGATATTACGTTACGCATTGGGCCTCAAGAAGATTCTCAGTTGTATCAGAAGCGGCTGGGGAGTATAGCGACCGTTTTGGTGGCCTCGCCTGACTACTTGAATCAGGCGGGCGTGCCTGAAACCTTGGATGATTTGCATCAGAAGCGGTTGATTTGTGTTCACTCCTTACCGGCTTGGGCGTTAGCCAATACGGTAACCAAGCAGCGTGTTACATTCAGGCCTGTGGCGGCAACTTCAGTCAATGACGTTCGTTTGGCCAGCCAGCTGGTGGTGGATAGTTTAGGCATTGCCTTGTTACCCGTGAGTGAAGTGAGTGAAGCCTTGAGAACCGGAAGTCTGTTACAAGTATTACCTGAGTGGCATGGCCCTTTACGATACATCTATGCGGTATGGCCAAGTGGTCGATTACTGAATGCCAAGGCAAAAAAACTGCGTGAATTTATGCAGCAGTTTATTGCGGAAGATAAGGTACTTCAGGGGGTGTTGTTGCCGGGCAATTGACGGGTTCACAGGCTGCTGTTGTCACGCCACGGGTTGTGAGCGCACTGATTTCTGACAGTGTTGCGTCGTATTGAGGAGCGCCGCCGGATACCGCCGATGCACACTGCGCCGCGGAAACGGCTGCTACCTTGCAGCCATTGGCAATTAATGCGTATGCCAGATTATTCCAGCCATCGGGCTCGTTAGGCCGCATTTGAGTCATGCGCTTAAAAGTCGCAGCCGCCGGTTGATATTGACCTTGTGCATAGAGCGTATTCCCTAAGCCCAATAGGGCGATTTTGTTTTCCGGCCAGTATTTGAGTGCGTTTTCATAAGCCTGTTGCGCCGCCGTAAATTGAGCGACGGCCTCTAGTGATTGGGCGGCTTTAATATAGGGTAACGGTTTGGCAACCGCAGGTCGTTGATGGGGGGCTAAAATCACTACGCCCCAATATTGGCTTCTTTTCCAGGTATGTTCAAAGGTAGATATAGGCATCGTTAAGCGTTTAGTCGTGCCAGAGCGCAATATGATCGTTTCTTCATGCAGGTCGTAACCCACGACGACGGCATAGTGCCATTTCGGAAACCAGTCGATACTGAGGTTTTGCAAAACCAGGACAGGGTTCCCTGATGCAACTTCCGTCAACAGATCAACAAGCGAAGGAGCAAGCTGATAGGCTAATAACCCTCTGTAT
>JBFKTM010000395.1:0-3909 GCA_041636295.1 Oleiphilaceae bacterium | reverse complement strand
TTGTCCTAATACTGGCGCGATGACCGGCTGTGGCGTACCGGGAAGCCGGGTCTGGTTTAGCCAATCTGACAATGCCAAACGGAAATATCCCCACACTTGGGAACTGGTTGAAACTGCGCAAGGAGAGACTGCTTGCGTTAATACCGCAATGGCTAACAAGTTGGTAGAAGAGGCTATCGCAAATAATAAAATTAAAGCGTTACAAGGGTACGGTAGTTTGGCGAGAGAAGTGCGTTATGGCGACGAAAAGAGCCGAATTGACCTGTTATTGCAGGATCACCCCGTCGACCCACGGTTATGCTATATCGAAGTGAAGAGCGTTACGTTGCTGCTGGAGAATCAGTTGGGGATGTTTCCGGATGCAGTGAGTACGCGTGGCCAGAAACATCTTCGGGAACTCATGGCCATGGTGGATGCCGGGCACCGTGCGGTACTTTTTTTCTGCGTGAATCATACGGGCATTGAGCGAGTCTGCCCAGCCGATCAGATTGACCCTGAATATGGTCGATTATTGCGACAGGCGGCTCAACAGGGGGTTGAGATTCTTGCCTATCGAGCGGATATTTCACCAACGGCCATTGCATTAGCGCATTCAGTTCCGGTTGATTTAAGTTAGCCGGAACTGAAAGCCAGCGTTATTGCTTAAGCGGGCACGCTCTCGGGTAAGTGGACAAATATCTGATTGTTCTCGACCTTGCTTTCAATTGGCGTTAAACGATCACCGACACAGGGGCCACTGACACAGTTGCCCGAATCAATCTCGAACAGTGCACCATGAGTCGAGCACTGAATAAAGTAATTTTCGCTATCCAGAAACTGATCAGCCGTGAATTCAAGTTGAATGCTTAAGTGAGGGCACTGATTTTGATAGACATAGATAATGCCGTCTTTTCGAACGGCAAACAGTGCTTGTCCGTTCAGCTCAAACCCTTTGCTCTGATCTTCTTGAATCGCATCCAGCTCGCACAATAGCTGCATATTTGGTGCTCCTAAATCATCGATATACGATAAGTGATTGATTGTGTTCGTAATGAAAACTGGGCCTGATTTACCTAAGACCAATCGGGGCGGCAGTATATCACAAACTGGATTCTATCGGTCCACTGACCCGACTGTTCAATTCGCTAATCTGGTAAGCCATGGTTTCAATCATTTTCAGGCAGGTCTCAGGTTGAGACTTAATGAGCTCTATGAACTGGACTTTGGGGACCGCCATGACCGTACAATTGGAGTGCGCTACAACGGTTGCACCGCGATGGCTTCCCGTAATGGCCGCAAGGGCACCAAAAATTTCGTTTTCGTTAATGGTTCCTACAGGCACCGACTTAACGGATGCCACGGCCTCACCTTTTAACAGGGTGTAGACGTGTTCGGCCGGCTCGCCTTCTCGAATAATTACTTCTCCAGCAGAAAAACGCTGAAATCCGGCGGCGGGCCGAATCCCCTGCTGCATACTGGCGCCATAGGCGTTGGCAAATAGCGCACACTGAATGAGCAAGAGGTTTTGCCACTGTTGCTGAGAGTGCTCATGAGTGGCCAATTGAGCCGTTAAGTAGGCGGTATCGATACATTGAATCGAAGCGGGCTCTTCTGCCAGGTAATGTAGCGACTGCTCTTCGAATGCGTTGAAGTGAAATAGAAAGTCGCCACGTTGCAGAACGAAAGCGGTTCGGTTGCCCCAATTGACATAGATAAGACCGCTCTCAACTCTGGCCAGCTGACCCGGTGCAATGGACTGACAGGCATTGGCTCCGGGAAGCAGGTTTATCGTTTTACCTTGCCAAAACGGTTTACTGTTTAAAGTCTCGATGGTGCGATGGTAGTGCTTAACTAACATCTCCACCGCGATGGGTTGCTCTCCTGGTAAGTACATTGTGCTTACACGCCGTAACGCATTCTGGTGCCGTGATTGAGTGACATAATGACTTCATCAGAGCTTAATTCAGTGGGGAAGTAGCAGCCGGAGATTTTACTGCCGGCAATGCTGGCGCCTTCCAGTTGAGTATTGCGAAAATCGATACCTCGCAAATCGGCCCCCCTGAAATAGGCATTGCGAAAATCAAGGCCGCTGGCATCCATACCCCTTAGATCAAGCCCTCGAAAATCACAGAATTCGAAACTGGGCAGCGGAGAGGTTGCTGCCTTGGCATTATTAAATGCGGTTATGTTTTCACTGCGAAGAGCCTGGTATAACGGGTCGTTAATAATACGTATTTCTTCTTTCATGATCACACTCTTTTAATGGCTGGTGTTGACTGCCAGTGGTTGAACCACATGCTGGCTAGTTTGGGATACTCAAGGCATATATTCGAGTATAGAATAATATTTTATGGCTACTGTAACAGATCGTAGCTTACAGCGTTTAATTGCTTGTTATACTTAGGGCGCTGTTCAAAAAACGTGACGGAGAAAATCAGGAATGAGTGACCTGAAGACGATACTACTGGTTGATGATAGTCGAGTCTCTCGTTTAATGCTTAGAGCCATTATTGAATACCAGTTCCCAGAGCGGAAAGTGTTGGAGGCGGTCAACGCATCGGAGGCTTTAGCGCTTACCGCAGAGACTGATGAACAAATTGATTTGGTTACCCTGGATATGAATATGCCGGGTATTGATGGTCTGACTATTGCCCCTCAGTTACAGAGCAACTGTCCTGACGCGACCATCGCGCTGTTAACGGCAAACTACCAAGAGCGAATCCGTAACAAAGCAGAAAAGCAGGGATTGATCTTTATCGCAAAACCGATAACGGAAGACAAGGTTATTGATTTTGTGAGTACTTATTCCAGCGCCAAGTGATGTTTTATGCTTTCTATCAATAATGCTAACTGATCCGGTTGGCTGCTGTTGACCCGCATTGTGTACCTCAGCTCCTGATCTGATAAGGCATCTGCTGTAAGTAGCTGTTGTTCAAGAATGGTGATATCTGCTTCCGAAGCGTCCTGTTGCCGCTTTGCCCGTGTAATAATTCGACTTCTCAGTTCTTCATTGGTTGCTTCACAGCTAATAATCAGCAATGGCACGGCATGTTGCTCCGCCTGTTCGAGAAATAACTGTCGCTGCCACTGTTTCAGATGGGTTGCGTCGACAACGACTGGCAGACCACTCTCTAATACCGACGCTGTTAAATGGGCTACCTGAGCGTAGGTTTTTTGGGTCGCCTCTTCGGTATAGATACCACCGTCCTGAGGGGAGTTGGTCGGTTGATTGGCCTGATAGTGGTATAGACGTTTACGCTCAACATCCGTGCGGATGCGAATGGCACCCAGTTGGCGAGTCAGCTGTTCGCTGATAACTGATTTACCCGAACCGGAATAGCCGTGCATGAGTAATATATAACGGTTAGGGATCGCTTCATAGCGGTCTGCCAATACAGTGTATTGCCGATACTGGCTCATCAGCGCATCGTTTTCCCCTTGGCTACTGCCATTGCTGTTTTCTGGTTGCGACTTCTGTTGCGATGACTCTTGTAGAGACAATAGAGAGACCTTGGCCCTCACCATCGCCCGATAGGCTTTGTAGAAGTCGAGCAATGCAAGGCCTGGGTAATCCCCTGTTATAGACAGATACTGGTTAACTAATTGGTTAGCGTAAGCGAATTGCTGGCGTTTTTCCAAATCCATGGTCAAGAAGGCAAGATCGCTGATGACATCGATCCAGCTCAATCCCGGGTTAAACTCGATGCAATCAAAAATAACAAGTTCCTGATTGAATTCGGTTATGTTGCCGAGATGCAAGTCACCATGACACTCACGAACATACCCATTGGCTTTGCGTTGTTCAATAATTGGGCGAAGTCGTTGGAACGTCGTTTCGGTCCAGGCCTGTATTCGTGCTAACTCTTCCCTTAAAGCCGGCTCGCTAAGCCGAAGTTGAATCTGTTCAAAGTTCTGCCGTGCCGGGCTGAT
>JBFKTM010000394.1:0-3915 GCA_041636295.1 Oleiphilaceae bacterium | reverse complement strand
GCGACTAAATTTGAAAGTGATCTAACAAAAATCGGCGAAGCTGATCATACCAACCTACACCAATTGCCTTTTGATGATGCTCAAGCTTCACACTGACTTTAGCTGCCAGATAGGGTTCGGAATAAGCTGGTAGACTGATTTCCAGCTGATAAACCGAGTCAATCGCCTTTCGTCCCGCCGAGTCCCGAGCATCCACTTGAATGCTGCCCCCCCCCGCAGACCCCAATACGGCACTGGGCAGTTGATACGTAGCCCTGGGTACTTCACGCCCCATGACCGCCGGTAGCTGATCACCAGCGCGGCTATAGAGTTTTGCTGTCGCCCCAACGATGCCTGTTTGTAACTCATTCAATTTGTGCTGGGGAACCATCGTATTAACCGTTACCGCAGAGAAGTCGACCACATATCCCAGCACATCACCTTTGCGGTAGAATCGTCCCGGTAGATCTTGCTCTGACTGCACCGAAAAAATGCCATCAACCGCACTCGTGATATTCAGTTTTTCCAGCTTATTGCGAATATTGAGTAGCTCAGCCTCGGTATTTCGAATATCGTCCTTCAATACCTGACTACCAACCAGATCGGTGGATAAAACATCACTCTGCCGGGCACGCAGTTCAGCCAATGTAGCGCTCAGCACCGCATGCTTTGCCCGCAGATCACTATTCTCAAGCATAAACAGTGACTCACCAGCGACTACCCTCTGACCATTCTTAGCCGACACCTGCTGTAAAAACCCCTCGGTTGTAGCGCGCACCACCGCATTTTCCGGTACTTTTACGATACCTTCAATGTGCGTTGTCGAAGGTAGCGGATAAACAAATAGCACCATCAATATTGCACCGATGATGGTGCTCGAAAAGATAACAAATCGGGGTAGTTTATGTTGCTGATACGCCAGTTTAGTGACCGATTTAATCGCTTTCAGCATCGGCCAAAGGAGTTGTTGCAGAAAAAACCAGCTGCCAAGAATAACGCCAACAACCAAGTAGTGACTCGACACAAACAAGGTAATCCCAATACTAATGATCAATCGATAACAGCCTGCAGCCAGACCATAGCCGATAAACCACCGGCGCTCTCCTACCGCAGTTAATGGCGATGGTATGTCGCCCCCTCCCACCAGCAATCGCTTACAGAGATAGTCCAGGTATTGCGTTGATCGGGTCGCCAGATTGGGAATTTCAATACCATCTGCCAGTACATAGTAACCATCAAAACGCAGCAGCGGGTTGCCATTAATAAATAGTGTCGACAACCCCCCAATAACCGCAACATCAAAGGCAATATCCCGAATAAGACCGTCATTGAGGTTAACCCACAGTAACAAAGCCAATCCAGCCAGCACCAATTCCACCAGGATACCAGCAGCCGCCACGATCATGCGTCGTCGCTTTTGAGAAAACTGATGGCTGGATGAAGCATCGACATAAGGTACGGGTACAAAAACCAAAAATAGCAGACCCATTTCATGTACTTCACCACCCCACACTTTAGTGGCAACTGCATGCCCCAACTCGTGGAGCAGTTTAACCAGTGGATAGAGCAACCACAGCCACAACAGGTTTTGCGGGTCCATAAAACGTGCGGACCAATGAGTTGTTAGCTCTGGCCAATGGATCATCGCCGTAACGAAGCCCGCGCCAATGACCAGTAGCGATGCACCAAACACCCAGCGATTAAATAAGATAAACAGGAAGGGCCGCAACACATTGAGCCATTGATCAGGATCACAGACTGACCATTTCACCGAGAGAGGGCGCGTCCACTTTTGAAGTCGACGTTGAGAGCTCACCCGTTGCTGCCGTTGATATAACTCTGCTGCAGTTATCGGGAATGCTCCCTGCAATAAATCGTGCTCTTGCAAGGTCGCAATTAGCCTGAGTATTTCGGACGGGTCTGGGTGTTCTTCACCGAGCCCCTTGAGACACTGCTGATATGCCTCTTCTAAAGTATGTCGGCCGTCCAGCTGCTGTAAAAATTGATAAACATTGGCCGGACATCGGAAATGTTTGGCGGTCATGTTATCCGCCAGTACATACCATGTCTGTCCGCGATAGGTGTGGCAATAGAATTGGGTGTGGGGTCTTAACTTAGGTTTAACGCTGGCAATCGTCGCCCATAGATCCTGGTCAATCATTATTCACCTATCCCCCACGGATTCAATACCCTAAACCTAAGGCAACCATGCCCATAACTTCAGGCGGAACCAGTCAGCCAGTCGATGAAACCAGATCCAACCAATGTTTTTCTCACCGATAGTGACTTTACCAACCCCCTGCATCCCAGGTCGCAGTTGAGTGTGATGTTGCTGAACAATTGCCTCTGTGCGAAACCAGATACGCTCTTCATCCTGTTGAAACACCACGGCTACCCGATCGACTTGAAAGGGGATACGTAGTGAAGGGTAGGCAGTTAATGTCAGCACACCTTGTTGCCCTGGCTCTATGTGTGAAATGTCTTGTTCATCCACCTTAAGCACCACCCGATATTCATTCAGCGGGGCAATCTCAAACAATATTTGTCCTTGCTCAACCGGGGCTCCCAGCGAACGAGATAAATCCCCCTCGACAATAATGCCGTCCAGTGGTGATAACAGTTGTGAGCGCCGGATCTTGCCTTCAATCAGTTTCACCTGGGCATCGGCCTGGGCAATTTGCGCTTTTACAATACGGGCCTTGGAGTGATTTAGTGCGGCTAACTCTTTACGATACTGTTTGCTATATTCTTCCTTCTGACTCGACCAGCGCTGTCGTTCCAGCTGTAGCTGAGAATCCTCAAGCTCGGCAATACTGTCACCTTCGCTCACTTCTTCACCCGCCCGAGCATACGCCTGTGCAATATAGCCGTCATAGGGTGCTACCACGGCCCGCTGAACTCTCCCTTCCAGCATGGCAGGGGCGGCAACACGAAAATCCCCCTTAATCACCATCGACAGGAATAATGTAGTGATCACTAGTGACAGTGAGACAGAGACAAAATTCAGGTCACTTATTGAAAAACGAGTTGCTGCATACAACCGTCGCTTAATTAACGCAGGCATCGATAATTCTGCCTGAGCCTGATATGACAAAAGTGGCCCCAACATCGACATTAATGATTCAATTTGTTGGTAACGTCCAGCAGACTCTGGCGTCGCACCTTCACAAGTCAACACCGCTATTAATGTCTCACCATCAAACAGCGGGACCGAAAAGACCGCTTGATGCAAACTGCTTTTCATCAACGTCTCATGGGCGACATTACAACCCGGCTGAGCATCCTCCAGCCCTGGAAAGACAATAACCTGCCGTTGGTGGACGACTTCCTGCATCGCCTGCTGAATCTCGCGAGCCAGATTACTCCGTCGATCAAACTCAGCACTGTAAGATAAGGCCTTAATGGCAACTGTCCCCTTATCAACAATGCCTATGGAAACCCTTTCAAGGGACCAATAACGGGCAATTTCCGTGACAACGGTCATTAGTGCCTGCTGAAAGGTTGTACTCGCTAAAACAGCACTAACCACCTGAAGGGTGGCCGAGGTGCCACCGGCACTGTCATGAGTCGTCACATCATCCACTACATGTTGGCTGTCTTTTGAGCAGTCGTCTTTTGAGCAAGTCAATAACAGCTCCAACCAACGCTCCCCCCACGCCAGCATTTGCATTAACACGGGCTGTTGTGAAGACTTAGCGGTAACTTCCAGTATGACGGCTCCCAAACGCTGACCGCCCAACTCCAGCGGGTAAGCAACCAACAATACGTTGGTTTGCGTTGACGATTCACTCTTTTGAATAGTCACAACTGGCGATGCCTGCGCCTTCAGCAAAGGTATTGCGGACAACAAGCGAGTTTGATCGGGGCTACGGTCGGGCCAGATAGCCGCAGGAGAGCGGTCAGAAGAGAACTCCAGGCTGTCAATAACTATCGCCG
>JBFKTM010000393.1:0-3920 GCA_041636295.1 Oleiphilaceae bacterium | reverse complement strand
GCTATCAAACTCTTTGGGCGGCTGCCCCTTACCGGTAAAAATCAATTTAGACCAGTAGGACTTCAACTGACTATCGGACTTACCGATGATTTTCTCATTAAATTCATCCCGCGTCGCATTCCCTTCCGATAAGCTCACCGGCACGACTTTATGGCCACCGGGCAGGCTTTTAGACTTCCCTAAAAAGATCCGGCTGATCTCTTTTTCAGAGGCCGTCGCCTTAACCGATGGATGTACAATAACAGCGACTTCAGCCCAACTACTGGCCGAAAATACAGAGGATAACAGTGCTGCGGCGACTAGCTTAGAAATACTTAACTTCATGCTCTATCCTCCCTAAAAGACAAAATCAATGCCAGCAGATATCAGGTCAGCATCTGCAGCGTTATTGACGTCATCATCAAATGTGGTGAAGTCAGCTTTCAGGGCAACACCGGACTCAACCTCCCATCGAACGCCCACCGAGTAGGTTTTGCTATCCTCCTCCTGCGCAGAAACCGCCCCCTTCACCGTTGCGCTCAGCGTTGGATCGCTTATTGTTTGATAGATATTCGAGCTGGGTTCATTCTCGTCCATACCGTAGGTGGCATGAATAGTGAATTTATCCACACGTACCCCCGCTGAAACATAGAAAGACTCTTGGTCAGAAAACGCATTCGCTTCATCAAAACGGTAATAGGTGTACTCGGCCAGTACAAACCAGTCACCAGGATCATAACCAGCATAACCGCCAAAGAAGTTGACCTTCTCACCATCGACCCGCACATCAGACATAATTGCTTCTGCGGCATCAGCAGGCAAGGCAGCACTAAGCGCTGTCTCTAACGCTTGAAGCTCTTTTGCCTCGTAGGTGAGTTCTGGCACCAGACCATAATTCGCACCAAAGTTAAAGTCATTCCAGGTAAAGTCAAAGTTCAACAGATGACTCATCGTGGTTTCAAAACGGGCAGGTTGAACACCGGTTGTTCCCGACGGAACATAATCTGAAATTTCTTCCGCTAAGAACTTATAGGTAAAATTAAAATCCACATCGCCAAGCCCAGTGTTATATAAGAACCCCAACCCATTGCCAGAGCTGAAGGGCAGTGAATAGACGCCTTGCGGTGGCCGGATCCAGTGATAAGCATAACCAACATCAACATAGTCAGAATACTTATACAGATTAAATCGCTGTCGGCCCGCCATGACGATCAGATTATCCATCGCCTGATAGCTGACATAAGCCCACTCAAAGTCTGGATCAAAATCGTTTTCGCCTCTGGCTAGAATCTGTGCCGTAGCTGAAAATTTCTCTCCGATAGGTGCCGCCACCTGCAAGGCAAACCTGGATTCGTTTTGAAATGACAAATCATTGTCGTTTCCGTAGAGTGTTTCATCATTATCCAGCGTCTGAGCGGCAACAACAGAACCAAATCCATTAATGGAGATCTGCTCTAAATCATAGGCCGCCGCCGAAAAGGATAACATGCCTCCAAAAAGCGCTATCCCCGGCAATATTTTTTTACTGATGTGCATTTATATACTCCTGACTAGTTGTCTCTGTCGACCTATAAGGAAAGTACTCTGTGATAATTTTGTCAACAAAAAGCCCTATTTTTCATCAATTTATTGGACTTAAATTAATAAATCATCTACTTTTTCAGATAAACTATTAAAAAAATCTAATCAATATTGGAATTTTTCAATGAACTGGTTCAAAAATCTTAAGATCTTCTACAAGATCATGCTGATTCTTGTCGTCTATGTTATCGCCCTTGCCATAAACACCTCAATTGGCGTCAGTTCACTATTATCGACCCAAAGTCACCTGGTAGAGCTTGAAGACAAAATCTATGACTCGGTAAGGCTGGCAACAGCCAATGAAATTTTACTGGAAAGGGCTGACGAGCTTCTGACTCAAGCCGTTAGTTTTTCTGAAGATGAGCTCAAGCAGCAAGGTGCCAAAAGTATCGACCAACTGCTAAAGAACCTTAGTGACCTCTATCAGATCGATCAAGCGCGCCAGATGGAGCTAAACCAGATCTCCGAGAATGTAAAAAAGTATAAAGCCATCGCGGTGCCACTGGTTGAGGCCATGCTGGGTGATGATGCCGACTTCAACGCACTGCAGAATAACATTAAAACCAAGGCGGAACTATTTGAGGCGACCAACAAAGCGTTGGCCAACTATCAAAGCACCATGGATAGGGTTTTTAAAGAGACTATTGGAAAGGCCGTCGCCAGTGGCGAAGAGGCTCTTTATACCAGTAGTGCCATCAGTGCTACCTTCTTCATAATTCTGGCCCTGTTCATTACCTATATTGCCAGCGCCATCAGTAATACCGCCAACCAGTTAAGCAGCTCACTGAAAGAGCTCTCTCAGGGTGAAGGGGAGTTAAGCCATCGAATCGAGGTTAGCGGTCGCGACGAACTAGGGTTGACTGCCTTCAACTTCAACCGTTTCATGGATAAGTTAAGCGGTATTGTGCGTAATATTATGAACGTCTCTAACCCGTTGTTGGAAGCTGCCAACGATCTTGACTCCAACTCTCAGCAGGTTCACAGTGTCACCAATGAGCTAGGTGTCAAAGCCCGTGAAGCCAAGCAGGCCATGGATGAAATAACACTATCCATATCAGAAATCAGCACTTCGGCCTCTGACGCCAGCGGTGCAATGCAAGAGACTGAAGACCAGACCAACAAGGGTCTGGAGATTGTTTCCAGTACTATCACTAACTCCAAAGACCTCAACACACAAATCATTAGTGCCGCCGAACTAGTCGAAAAACTGGCAAAAGATACCGAAAACGTAGCCAGCATACTCGATGTTATCTCTTCAATTGCAGAGCAGACCAACCTGCTGGCACTGAATGCCGCTATTGAGGCAGCAAGGGCGGGTGAACAGGGTAGAGGGTTCGCGGTTGTTGCCGATGAAGTTCGGGCACTGGCCTCTAAAACCGGTGATGCAACGACTGAAATAAGGGATGTCCTGGGTCGTTTGGAGCAAGCAGCCACCTCGACCGTGAGCGCCATGCGGTCCGCCAAAGGACAGTCGGAAATGAGTGAAAAATGTGCCATTGAGACCGGCGACTACCTGGAGCAGATTAAGCATCGTGTGGAAAAAGCCAATGAAATGAATATGGTGATCGCTACCGCCACAGAAGAGCAATCAATGGTTGTTGCCAGCGTCAGCGACATTATTACCGCCATGGTTGAGTCGGTGGAGTCTACGGAGGTCTCTTTCAACGAACTGGCGGTGCTCGCTAGCAAATTGCTCAATGCTTCCGACTCGCTAAAAGAGTCCACGTCACAATTCAAGCTGTAGCCCCCCCCCCCCTGAGCCAGCCTGCTGTGTAGTAATCAGCAGGCTGCTACTAACCTGACTAGTGCGTTTCCAGAAACATTTTTTATCATCCTTGGGCTTGGCCGAAGCTCCACAAGTCGTTGAAACGAATGGATACTGTGATCAAGTCACAAGATGATGACGGGGAATCTATCATTTTTCTGGATAATAACTAACCCAGGCGCTCTGCCATCTCCCAGTCACGCATAAAATGCTGCTTCTGATCGATCATTTTTTGATAGACAGAAATAATAACTTCGCGGTTTTGACTGGTGGAGTGTTTGAGTTGATTGACCCGCTCTTGAAGTTCAATGACCTCATTAACCAGTCGATCTTTGACATGATTCCGATAGGAATCAAATTGATGGATATTCGGTGTAATATTCATAACATACTTCCCTGTGTTTCCTTTTTGATCTCTTTTATCTAATTCATTTAGATTTTTTTATAATGTAACCATTGTCCTGTAGCATTCCTGCCTCGACTTCAGGGTTATTTTGCCTCAAAACAACTTGGTAGACAATAAATAATGACCACCCTGTCATTAATGCCAGCCAGGCGCGATATCTATCTCCTGACTTAACCGGATAGCTTCACT
>JBFKTM010000392.1:0-3923 GCA_041636295.1 Oleiphilaceae bacterium | reverse complement strand
CCACTAACCGGTTAAAGCTCTGGACAAGCACTTCGTGGTTTCCATGTTTAGGGCGTTCTGAATGACCGCAATGCATCCAAAGCCAACTCCCTGGCACCAAAAACATTAACTCCTGACAAAACAAGTTCACGATACTTGGTAAACGAAACTGGATATTCCCTCTCAATAGAATTAGACGAGGGCATTACGATATTGGCCTTTAGCATATAACAAAACAGTCTTAAATGGATTTTTGTTATCTATTAATGTTGTATAAAATGCCCCGCTTTCCATTAGGAGTTGTGGCTATGACCTACGACGTTCGCGTGATAATCGTTTGTTTATATTGTGTGTCTGCCTCGGTGATGCTGTCAGTGACTGCCATTGCCCCGCTCAAGAGTATTCTGTTTACTCTGTTAACCAGTGCTGCGCTCTATCTGATGTTGGAGAAGTTTTCCGCCCTAAGTACAGCTGAAGGTGAAGAGTAACCACCTAGCGAATACGCCTGCTTATCTCTGCCTCCTTTTTACCGCTCCGTAGACTACACTTTAAAGACGTTTGCTATTGTTTAACGGGTGGTGAACGTATTGCCATTTGACCTGGTTCAAACTGTTTGGCGAGGGGGGATTATGCAACTTTCTGATGATGCGCTAACCAACCATGAGGTCACAATATGTCTACAGGGAGGGGCGGTGCTGGGGCCATTTAATGCCACATGGAGCAAAGAGAGCAATAATAGCGATGTCAGGGAGCTGAGTCGTGAATATGATAACTATCTAAGGGGTGATAGCCAAAAACGGTTCAAGTTCCATCTACACGATACCTATACCAATACCGTGCACACCGTAATTCTCCGGTTCGAGAATGTAAGTGCCATCTACGACCATGTAAAACTCCGTTACGGCGATTAACACCCGGACGATGCGGCCGGTGTGGAGTGCATGGTGTTAGAGTTAAAACTGCTGTTACTGTTGATGGTGGCCAACGGGCTCCCGGTCATTCTCTTTCGCTGGCTGGGAGACCGGTTTTCTCAGCCGGTCGATGGCGGAGCGCTGTTTTTTGATGGCAGGCCGCTGTTTGGCCACTCTAAAACCTGGCGGGGATTTTTAGGAGGCACGGTCGGGGCGGCTATTATCTCCGTGCTGCTCGGCTATTCGATGATGTTTGGCATGGTTTTTGGGCTTTTATCACTCAGTGGTGATCTGGTTTCCAGCTTTATCAAACGTCGAATGAGTCGGGAGTCCAGCAGTCGTGCCATTGGCCTGGATCAGATCCCGGAGGCGATTATTCCGCTTATAGTTGGTGCGGCCTGGCTGGGATATGGTGCGAATACCATTATTATCGTAACGCTCTCTTTTTTTCTGCTGGACGTGCTGGCGTCACCGATTCTTTATCACATGGGCATTCGTAAGCGTCCTCACTGATTGAACGACGGTCTCCGTGGGCTCAGTCTAGAATGGGCATAATGTAACGCCATCTACTCTAGATATAAAACGTGTGGAGGGTTATTTCGGGGGGGCAATTAATTCTTACATTGACCACTGAGGTGCCGGCACCTACCGATGTATAGCCCTGCATTTGGTTATATTGCCAGGCTCCCTTTCCCACAAACCGGGGACAATCAGAATCCAACGTAATTGGAATTCCTCCGGGAAGGCAAATTTGTCCACCGTGGGTATGCCCGCATAGCAGCAGATCGAACCCCGTATGAGCTGCCTGCATAAAAATTTCAGGTGTGTGTGACAAGAGAATGCTGGGGATCTGTGGTGAGATGCCGACTGCCGCTCGACTGATGTCATCCACACGAAAGTAGTGTGCGTCGTCAATGCCTGCCAGAAATAGCTGGCCCTCTCCCTGAGTAATGGTGGTGTTCTCATTGAGTAGTAGTTGTATGCCCATCTCTTCTAGCCCAGGCACCATTAGTATGCTGTCATGGTTGCCAAGTACGGCATAAACCGGTTCTTTTAAATGATTTCGTACTCTCGCCATAGCCGAGAGAGATTTTTCGACTTCGCCAAATGTTCGCGCTCGGTAGTCTCCTGTCATTACACAGATATCGTAGTCGACCTCGCGTAAGCGACCGATGAGTGCCAGGGTTGCTTGCTCATCCATATCAACGTGCAGATCACTCAGGTGGAGAATGGTAAAGCCGTTGAAGTCTTTATGAAGGTGCGGAAAGCTGATGCGGTTTCTGCGAATCTGAATATTGCGCGCATTGGATTGACCTTTGCGATGCATGAAACAGAGGCGAAGCGTATTTCTTATAATAGAATGGACGGAGTACCAGTTCTCCAAATGAAAAAAATTGAGGCCTTGGCCGAAGACTTGGGCGGTATGTGCTTGCTCAACACTGAGCCGTTGGTGGGCATGGGCAATGCCGAGTCGGTGTTCCAGCTTTTTGAGTGTTGTTCCATCCATAAAGGTCAGAGCTACAGGTTTTTTATTGTAAGGATGTTTTAGTGCTTCGACGCATAGTATTCGACGTATAGTATTCAACACATAGTATTCAACAACGTAAGTATAGGTGATGAGGCACAGAACGGTGTCGAAATCTGCAAGTCCCCATAACAAAAAGTGACAAAATGTAGCGCTTCTTAGATAGATGGGAGGGGTGGTTCCGTTACACTATAGCTATTAAATTCCTTGGGAACATCAAAATAACCCTATGGCAACACTTGTATTCGGTGCGGTTACCCTGTTTTTATGCGTAATCGCGCCATTAGCTTTGCATCTTTATCGGCGTTATCAGGATGCGCGTCTGGAAAAAATGCGCAGGGTCGCGCAGCTCACTCATGCATATCGTCTGACGCAACGCTATCTACACCGAATTCCTTCCCAATATCTAACCCGCGAGTGCCGGTTGCTGTTGTTGGAGCGTGCCATCGCTTTTCTGGAAAAGCTGGGCAAAGAGACGCCCGGTAGTCAGTTAGTGTCATCGAAAATATTTCGTAATCGAACGATGTTGGAAACGCTGCAAACGAACTTTGTCCGGCCGCCACCTGACGCCGTTAATACGGCCATAGAAGCGCGAGAAGCCCAGATGCATCTGACCGAACTCGGTCGCTTTGTTGAAATTCAAGTGCGATCAGGTGCTGTTGCTCAAACGGTAGCGGACGACTTGGTCGCCAAGCTTAATTGGTTGTCTATTCAAGTAGTGGCAGATTTTTATCGGGAGCAAGGGGCTGCTGCTGAGAAAAACAGAGAGTACCGTCTCGCCATTCACCATTTTAACAATGCCATTCAAGAGCTTAATAAACATCTTGAATTTGAGTTAGCGGTGCAAGGCGCTCAGGCTTGCCAAGCGTCTATTGAGCAGAACGAGCAGCGCTTGGCTGAACAAGAAACCTGCCACGAAGGTAAGGTTGAGGCCGCAGAGGAGGATGCAATGCTGCTAAAAGAGTGGGATACGCTGTTTGAAGAGGGGGCTGGCGAGAAAAAACGACAGCTCTACGAGTAGCTCGCAATATGGTAAACCATTGAGTCGGCCATTTGAGTAGGGAACTGTGGTTGCCGTAGCCTCGGGATAATTGTTCAAATCAAGTCAGGCCATCTCAGTGATTTGTTAATTATTATGAGACTTTTCGTCATTGTATATCCGCTTACCTCGCACTAGTCTTACATCATAATTTGAAGCATTATTCACACTATGGTGGGCCTATGAGCTTTCGGCAGTTGTTGGACCGGTCTGAACTGGAACCCTTTTTACGTAAATCTGATGCAAAAGGGCTATGGTATGTTCTGGTAAACTGGGGGTTAGTGGCGTTGGCTTTTATGCTTCCCATCTTCTGGTGGAGTCCACTGACAGCGCTGTTGAGTATCATCTTGCTAGGTAATCGGCAGCTAGGGTTGGGGATACTTATGCATGACTGCTCACATGCTGCGCTATTTAAAACACGAACGCTTAACCAGTGGGTGGGGAAGTGGTTGTGCGCAGCGCCGATTCT
>JBFKTM010000391.1:0-3923 GCA_041636295.1 Oleiphilaceae bacterium | reverse complement strand
TTTCGTCTAATTTTGGTTGACAGCTCCCTTGCCTCGTTTATCATGTCCCATCCTGGTGTATTGTTCACGCCGATAGTGCGTGTACTTTCATGAACCATTACTTTACCAGAACTCATACTTTACTCGATATAGGACCGGACCATGACGATAGGAAATTCTACCGAGATTCGCCACGATTGGGATGTTGCTGAAGTAGAAGCATTGCTAGCGTTGCCGTTTAACGATTTATTGTTTCAGGCACAAACTGTTCATAGGCAGCATTTTGACCCGAATGCCGTTCAAGTGAGCACCTTGCTGTCGATTAAAACTGGTTCCTGTCCTGAAGATTGTAAATACTGTCCTCAGAGTGCCCACTACAATACCGGGCTTGAAAAAGAGAAATTGCTGGAAATCGAAAAGGTTATCAAGGCGGCCCATGAAGCCAAAGCAAACGGCTCCAGCCGATTCTGCATGGGTGCGGCTTGGCGTAACCCCCATGAGCGTGATATGCCTTATGTGCTGGATATGGTTAAGCAGGTGAAAGCAATGGGTATGGAAACCTGTATGACCTTGGGAATGCTCACCGAAGAGCAGGCCGGATCGCTCGCTGAAGCCGGGTTGGACTATTACAACCATAACCTCGACACCTCTGAACAGTTTTACGAAAACATTATTACCACCCGAACCTATGCAGACCGTCTAAATACGCTGGCGAATGTACGTGGTGCCGGAATGAAAGTCTGTAGCGGGGGAATTCTTGGCTTGGGAGAGTCGGTGACAGACCGCGCTGCCATGCTGGCGCAACTGGCAAATATGGCGGTTCACCCTGAAAGTGTGCCAATCAACATGCTGGTGAAAGTGGCTGGTACGCCACTGGATCATGAGGATGATGTTGATCCAATCGAATTTGTCCGAACAATTGCGGTGGCACGTATCTTAATGCCTGCATCTCATGTTCGCCTGTCGGCCGGGCGTGAAAGTATGAGTGACGAAATGCAGGCACTCTGCTTTTTGGCCGGAGCCAACTCTATTTTCTACGGCTGCAAACTGTTAACAACCGCTAATCCATCTGAAAATGAAGATATGCAGCTTTTCAAACGCCTGGGCATTCATCCGGAACATCGCCAGCAGACCCAGCCTGAAGATCAGCAAAATGAAGAGCTGGTAAAAGCGATGGAGCATGAGCAGACCAAGCATATGTTTTATGATGCGACACGGTAACGCTCTTCATACGTACACTGCCGCCATCTAGCGTATGTAAATGGTCGTCACCCTGCGTATGCACATTGCCGCATCTAGCGTATGTAAATGGTCTTCATCCTGCGTACGCACATGGTTGTCATCCTGCGGCTTGACCGCAGGAATCCGTATTCCCCATAACGTCTAGTCAACGCAGTAATGGCCGTTGAAACATTGACTCAAAGGCAATGAATAGAAACTACATGGCCTTGATTTAAAGATGATAAACAGGAGTCTCTAAGTGGGATTTGAATCGTTATCTGCTGAACTGGACGTGCGTAAAGAGAAGCACCTGTATCGCAAGCGGCGCCTGTTGCAATCTCCTCAGGGGCCTGAAATAACGCTTGATAATCAACGATTCCTGGCATTTTGCAGTAACGACTATTTAGGGTTGGCAAATCACCCTGATGTAGTGGCGGCCTTTCAAAACGCAGTCAATGATTGTGGTGTTGGTGGCGGAGCCTCTCACTTGGTCAACGGCCATCATCAGCAACACCATGCGCTGGAAGAAGAGTTGGCTGAGTTTACCGGTCGTGAGCGGGTACTGTTATTCTCAAACGGCTATATGGCCAATATCGGCGCGGTCAATGCGCTGTTAGGGCGTGGCGACCTGGTATTGGAAGACCGGTTGAATCATGCCTCACTGCTTGATGCGGGGTTGCTTAGTGGCGCGCGCTTTAAGCGCTATCATCACGCTGACCCTAACAGTCTGCAGCACCATCTCGTCACCTATTGCCAGCAAGAAAGCAGAACCCTAGTGGTTACCGATGGTATTTTTAGTATGGATGGCGATGTCCCCCCTTTGCCCGAGTTGGCTCAACAGTGCCGCGAACACAACGCATGGCTTATGGTGGATGATGCTCACGGTTTTGGTACGCTGGGTTTAAGTGGCGGAGGTTGCGCCGAACACTTTGGTCTCGGTCAGGATGATATTCAGGTGTTGGTGGGTACTTTAGGAAAAGCATTCGGCACCGCAGGCGCATTTGTAGCCGGTAGCGAGCTACTGATTGAAACCCTTATTCAGCAAGCTCGCACTTATATCTATACAACCGCAATGCCACCGGCTGTTGCGGCGGCGACGCGAGTGAGCCTGAAGCTGCTACAGCGTGAAAACTGGCGGAGAGAGCATCTGGCCGAATTGGTTCATCGTTTTCGGGTTGGTGCAGAAACCTTAGGATATCAATTGATGGACTCCGCAAGCCCGATTCAACCGATTCTGATTGGAAGTGAAGAACACGCTTTGAAACTGGCTGCCTGGCTAGAAGAAAACGGCATATTGATTACGGCTATTCGGCCACCCACTGTACCCAAAGGAACCGCCCGCCTACGTGTCACCTTTTCAGCCGAGCATACGCTGGATCAGGTAGATAGACTGTTAGAGCTGCTTGGTGAGGCCAAACATAAAGCTTTAATCGGCACAGCTTAATGGTGGATATGAAACACTCACTTAATGCAGATAACGAAGACCTTTCAATGGCGAACGGACTTAATATCGTGCTGATTAACGGGTGGTCAATGCCTGCCGGTATTTGGGATGATTTTTTTCAGCACCTCACGGCATTGGTCTCTATTCGTCGCTATCAGGTGGTGTCTGTTGATCAGACGCTAACAGCAGACCAGTGGCTGGAATATCTCGATGAGGTCATTGAACCGAATACGCTGTTGCTGGGGTGGTCGCTCGGAGGAATGCTGGCAATGAATTATGCCTGCCTGCATTCGGAAAAAATCGTTGCGGTGTGCACTTTTCAGATGAATCCAAAATTTGTCGCCAGCACCGATTGGCCTTGCGCCATGGATGTTGCAACCTTTCAAGCGTTCAAGCAACTGGCCAGTGCCGATGCAGCGAAGTTGGTAAAGCAGTTTGGGTTTTTAATCACGACACAGGGGCAGGAGGCGTTAAGCGATTTAAAGAGGCTTAAGTTATCGTATACGGTCGATACTTTACCCTCAACCACGGTATTGCTGAGCACACTTGAGCTACTTGAAACACTGGATGTTCGAGCGGCAATTACACAATTACATAAACCCCAGTTGCATATTTATGGCGAACAGGACCAACTGGTACCGAAGGCCGTGGCCGAGCAGGGTGTGTTTCACTGTGCTGATGGCGGTGTTGAAGTGGTAGCGGGAGTGTCACACTTCCCCGGTTATGGTGCCGCTTCGGTGTTAGCGGAAAAGATTGGTAAATTTGTTGGAGGCCTGGATTGAGCGAAGATAAAACGATGGATTCAGAAATGGCGTCGGATACCAGTCACTCATCTCTATCAATAGAGAAAAGACAGGTCGCGGATTCGTTTGGTCGTGCAGCCTGTAGCTATGACAAGGTCGCCCACTTCCAACGTGCCGTTGGACAGCGGTTAATGGCGTTAATCCCCGAAGGGAGATACCACTCAACAGTTGACCTGGGGTGTGGTACCGGATACTTCACTCCGGCGTTAAAAGCAGGTTATAACGTTAATCAAATGATAGGGATTGATCTATCAGAAGGGATGGTTGCCTATGCGCGCGAGCATCGTGGTGATGGTGAAATTATCTGGTCAGTGGGAGATGCCGAACAGTTACCGCTGCAGGATCAATCCATTGATCTGATTTTCTCCAGTCTGGCCATACAGTGGTGTAGCAGCTATCAGGGGCTGTTTAACGAGCTGTATCGTGTTCTAAAGCCGGGTGGTTTGATTGCTTTTTCAACCCTGTTGGACGGCACC
>JBFKTM010000390.1:0-3941 GCA_041636295.1 Oleiphilaceae bacterium | reverse complement strand
GTTGCAAGCGGTCACATTTAGTCATGCCTGCCTCGGCGATGAGGCTCATTATCGAAAGTTCTTTGGTTGTGATGTTCACTTTAATGCGGATGAGAACAGTATTCTTTTTCCTGGCAAATGGCTGGATGAAAAGCTTATTGATGGGGATGAGTCACTGGCTGATCTAATGACGGCTCAAGCCAAGTCGTTAATCTCAAATTATAGTGCCGAGTTAAATATTGAGAACACGCTACGCGCGAAGCTGTTTAGGTTGTTGCCTGACGATTTGCCCGAGCTGGAGGCGATGGCAGAGAGCCAGCAGATGTCAGCCAGGCAGTTGCGTTATCTGTTAAATGAGAAAGGGCTGAACTATCGGAAAATAGTGGATGACGTGCGCAAGGATGTCGCCAGTTATTTACTGTTGGATGGTCACTTTTCGATTGGTGAGATCGCCGGGTTCTGTGGTTTTCTTGAGCAAAGCAGTTTTAATCGGGCTTTTAAGCGGTGGTGGGAGTGCTCGCCTTCCGATTATCTTGCTAAGCGAGTCAAATAGCATCCATCGATGACAGCCGGGCAGGCTGAAGCTACAATGGCCTGTCATCAGTAATCATGCAATGTTATGTCTTCATTAAAATACCTTTCTGCATACGCGCCTGAATTGAGAAACCAGGTTCAGGCTCTGCTAGACCAAGATCGTCTGGCCCAGTTTTTACTGGCCAAATACCCCAAGCCTCACGATATTGGCAACGACAAAGAGCTGCGAGAGTATGTAATGGACCTCAAAAACAGCTATTTAAAGAAGTCGGCGCCTCTAAGTAAGGTGGTGTATGACAATAAAATTCATGTTGTTAACAATGCACTGGGGCTCCATAGCTATGTCTCCCGTGTGCATGGTGGCAAACTGAAAAGTAAAAATGAGATTCGAATTAGCGCGGTTTTTAAGAAGGCACCTGAACCTTTCTTGAATATGATTACGGTGCATGAACTGGCCCATTTGAAAGAGAAAGAGCACAATAAAGCCTTCTACCAGCTGTGCCAGCATATGTTGCCGAATTACCATCAGTTGGAGTTTGATATGCGCGTCTATCTTACCCAGTTGGAGCTGAATGGCGCTATTTATACTTGAGAATCTGATTGACGCTATAGACCCACCTCATGCCGACATGACCACGAAACCTGTGTCATTGCTGAAAAACAACATCAAGCTGTCATAGAGTGTTGTTAGAATACTTCTAATTAGGTAGTTTTTACTAGAATTAGCTGTTACGTTTGGGCAAATGGTAAAGGCTGTTAACCACGATATTTCATGAAGAGATATTGTAAGGAGACGACTATGAAAGTCTGGAAGCTCATCCCCATGCCCGCATTTATAAATTCCGAGTTATGGCTGGCAAGTTCTCATGTTGGTGCTGTCACTGTTGAAGCGGAATCAGAGTTTGAAGCAAGAGAGCAGGCTGCCAAAGCATTTTCAACCACCTCGGATAGTGAGAAAAAGGCGAGCCCCTGGCAGTTTAAGTCTTATGTCAGTGTATTTTGTTTGGACGGTGATACGTTAACTGTTGTTTGATTGGTCAAGTCGCTAGTTCGCATCCAGAAATACGATAAATTCCCGTCGTCATCCTGTGACTTGATCACAGGATCCATTAATTTCAACGACTTGTGGATCCTTCGGTCCCGCCCAGGCGGCCTTCTCTTGCTCCGCAATTCACCTTGATGCCGAAGGATGACGTAAAAACGTTTCTGGATGCGAACCAGCTAGTCAGATTAGAAACTTTTGGTCAGCTGAAAGGCTAACCCATAAGCGCTCATCTCGTAAGTGCCTTGAAGATTCGAGGCGCCAATTTGTTGGCCATCAACCTTGTACTCGTGTTCATTCACGATGATGTCATCAATGATCAGATACCCAAACGCACCATCAACGACCCAATCACCTTCCATTCTGTACTGGGCACCAATTGTTAACCAGTTACGGTCTGTGGCTGGTACTCGCGCAGTTCGATACTCCTTCTGAATAGGCGACTCGTCATAGGCATAACCGGCCTTGATCAAGAAGTTAGGTGTGTAGGCGTATGAGGTTCCAACAGAGAATGCCCAGGTGTTTTCCCAATGCTCAGGTACGTGACCTATCATTCCTGTTTGGCCATACTTGGGGCCTGCCAGACTGGAAACTTGACCGACACCTGCTGCTTCATTGCTGAAGATATCGAGATTCTCGAATTGTGACCAGCGAGTCCAGGTGGCCCCGGCATACAGAGTCCATGCTGCATCCAGTTTATGCATCAAGCTGAGCGTTGCACTTTCTGGCAGAGTCAGTGGTACGACGGCCTTTTCGGTAAGCGTTGCATAAGCGATAGGCGGGTTGGAGCCTGTTGCAACTGGAACATTGGTAATAGAGCCATTACCTTCCAGGTCAATCTCAACTTTTGAGCGGTAGTTGAAGCCTACGGTAGTGGCTTCCGTTGGCTGATACATCACACCGATATTCCAGCCCCATGCATTATCATCACCCGAGACATCGAAGTGCCCCTCTTTAATAAGTAATGAAGGGATGCTGGAAGGAGGCATCGATAGTGCGGAGTAATCCTGGTATTTGGTGAGCGTCCCTTCCGCATGGATAAAGTCGATACCCAAGCCGATAGACCACTGATCATTTACCTTGTAGGCGATGGTCGGCTGAATTGCCAGCGCTTTTAGTTCAGTCTCATCGGCAAGAAAACGACCGACAAAATCGTCGTTGTAGTTACCCGCGACACCGAAGGGGGCGAAGATACCAATACCTGCTGCCCATTGATCATTAATAGGCGTTGACACATATAGGTTAGGCACGACAGCCATATCTACAAAGTCGCCACCCATACCGCCATCAACGGGTTGACCAAGGGTGTTAACGGCACTGCCATTAAATTTGGTGTCAACATCAAGAATGGCAAAACCACCGGACACCTGAGCTTTTTCAAGGTGCGTTAAACCAGCAGGGTTGAAGAAGAGAATAGTTGCATTCTCCGGGTTAGCCGCCGCACCGGCATTCGCCGTGCCCATTGCTGATGCGCTCTGTTCATTAAGCGCATAGCCTGCTGCCAGTGAAATAGAAGGAATAACAGCCAGAGATATCGCACTAGCCAATTTAGAAACGGTTCTTACTCTTTGAAACATGCCACAACTACCTTACTACAACTATGTGGGAGAATGCTCAGGAGGGAAATGCTCAAATAATGAACACTTTTAATAGGTTAGATTTATTTTTAGGGGGTTCCCTGAACGTGCGGGGGCGGATTATACATGCTTTTGTGTGAAATGCATCACATATAGTTTGAGTTGTGCGTCTCGTTTTTATGCCTTGTTTAACATCAATTTGGATGGGTTTTAAAAGGTTTGGAGAAGTGAAGCCCGCCATATAGCGTGGCAGGCTTCACTAATCAGGTTATTGCGTTCTTTCGATGACTACTTTGGCCACAACATCACGCCAGTCATAATCAGAGGCATGTAAATCACCTTCGCCGTGAATGCCTGCACTGATATGAACGTATCCTTCGCCATTATCATCCGGGGAGTTGCCTTCCCCTCCACACGCAGGGCCTGGGATATTAATGCAAAGCTCGTCATTAGTTTCACTGCCGGCATCATAGGCTCTAAGCAGGTATTCAACCTTGCCATATCGAGGACGCTTGAGGGTATCTGCGGCAACAAAGGTGTCGTTGGTTGGGATCAACATGGCTGCGAGACTTAAATACTTAAATCCTCTGCGGCCATCTATCTCGAAAGACACCGATGCTCCAGGAGCCAATAACCCCTCTGTTGAGGTCGTGTCGCGCACCCATTGGGGCAGGGATGTGAGCAATTCATTTAAAGGGGCGATATTTCCAGATTCGGCCAGTGTCGCCAGCTCTTCAGAGGCCGGTTGCCCCAACTCAAAAAGGCTCACGGCCTGTTTGTGTGTGGCGGCTAATATGGGGGTAAACGTT
>JBFKTM010000389.1:0-3952 GCA_041636295.1 Oleiphilaceae bacterium | reverse complement strand
TGATCAAAGCTCGTCCAATGAAGTTACCTTTATCGTACAGGTATTCGACGAAATGGGCCTAAGTGCTCAGGCCACTCTCAGTATTAACTGGGAAGCCAATAATTCTGGTGCTAATGAAAACCGCAACCAAGAGGAGCCCTTGCCATCTTTAATTCGAGAAGTTGAAATATCAATTCAGGATAGCACACTCCAAACAGTCGAAACGGTTGCTAGTGAAGAGCTGTCAGTCAAAGAGGACGGCCCACCGGATCTACCTGCTGAAGCGAGTGAAGACAATCAAATGATATCGTCTTCCAATCGTATTGGTACTGTTACCAATGTAACGTTATCAGAACCTAACGGTAGCGATTTAGATATTAATCCTATTAATTTAAATAGACCTTCAGCGGATTCTGACTATAAAGCCGAGTTAACACAGAGGTCCACTTCGGCCAAGTTGTTACTAATGAACTTGCAGCAAATTATGAAAACCATTGATGTCGCAGAGTTTGATACTTTATCAGATGCAAATATCGAGACGATATTAACCAATAGTACAGAACTGTGGAGTCAAATCAGTCAGGTTTCGCAACAGTTGGAGGCTAGTCATGAGTCTTATTCAACTGCGAACGCGCGTATGGTTGAGCTTGCTACTGGAATTACAGGTTCGTTTACGGCTGGGTTTGTGAGTTGGATTTTGAGAGGCGGTTCCTTGTTTGCATCGGTCCTGTCGGTGGCTCCATTGTGGAGACAATTTGACCCGATGCCGGTGCTGAGTCAGACGTCTGTCCCTAAGGAATTGAAAGAAAACGATAGGAACGACACTGAGGGAGAGCGTGCTCTCGATAAGCTATTCGAAAAATAATAATTTGAAATGAATCAAAGGGAATACTCATGAAGCGTCTCATTCCGGCCATAAGAATAAGTCTCAGTATTGTTCTGATTACGATCAGCTTATTATTGGTTGGAGATTTATTGGGGCTTTTCCCGGACCGTTCAAAAGAGTTATCTCAGGCTCGGGAGAAAACCAGTGAATCTTTGGCCGTTCTTTTTTCAGGTTTGGCGTCAAAAGGACAAATGGAAGCCATTGGCTTCACCATCAAATCGTTTGTAGAGCGGAATCCTGAAGTACTCTCCGCAGGCCTTCGCCAGGTGAACGGAAAGTTAATTATCAGTTATGGCGATCACGCCAAATACTGGTCCCCACTTAGTGAAGACCAGTCAACGCTAGATAGTGTAACGGTACCGATATTTGAAGGTAATAAGCGGTGGGGCGCTATCGAAGTTCAGTTTAAACCAATTGTGACTGATACCCCGTTTGAGAAAATCAGCAATACCATCTATGGCTTAGTCATCTACGTAGGTCTTTTTGGATTTGGGGCGTACTTGCTACTGATTCGTCGAACGCTGAGGGAGTTGGACCCGTCATCTGTAATTCCTGAGCGTGTAAGTGCAGCCTTCAATGCGCTGGCGGAAGGGCTGCTTATTCTCGATGAGAAACAGCAGGTGGTATTGGCAAATAGTGCATTTGCAGAAAAGTTTGGTCGAACAACAGAGTCGTTAGTAGGTTACAAAGCAAACGAACTAGGCTGGGCTGATAAAGCACTTAAGCCGTGGGATCAGACGCTGCAGACTGGAGAAAGTCTTATCGGGGTTTCGGTAAAAGCAAAAAGTAGCTCGGGAAAACTACGCTCTCTGGTCGTGAATAGTGCGCCGATTACAGACGCGGCGGGTAACTGTCGAGGTGTATTGGCAACATTTGATGATGTCACAGAGTTGATCGAGAAAAATGAAGCGCTGGAATCAATGGTCTGTAAATTAGAAGACAATAAGCACGAAATAGAACAGCAAAATGAGGAGTTGCACTATCTTGCAACCCGAGACCCTATGACAGGGTGTCTAAACCGACGAGCATTCAATGAACAGTTTCAGGCTATGTTTAAAGGAGCGAAAGAGGGGCAGACAGAATTGACGTGTATTATGGCCGATATCGACCATTTTAAGTCGGTAAATGATAACTTTGGGCATGGTGTTGGTGATGAAGTCATTAAATTACTGGCGGAAGTCTTACATTCCTGCACCAGGGATAGTGATCTTGTGGCGCGTTATGGTGGGGAAGAGTTTTGTCTCGTCCTACCGAACATAATGATCAATGCGGCTTACCACATTGCAGATAGGATTCGCCGAAGAGTTAAGGATGAGGCTAGAAAACAGTTTCCAAATGGACCAAGGGTGACCGTGAGTCTAGGCGTCGCGTCCATATACAGTGGAGCTAGAACCGCAGAGGAGTTAAATAATTATGCAGACAAAGCACTTTATATGGCGAAGGAAAGTGGTAGAAATCGAGTTATCAAATGGGACCCCGCTGAAATAGCAAAAGTTGAAGGAAAGGTCAATCAACCAAGTGCGGTTAAGTCTGACAAAGCCTCTGCAATACAACTTGGGGAAAAATTAAGTGAAGTAGCTAGTGATGGCGCTCCAGAGGATATGAAGCGGTTAAAAGTTCGGTTGAAGCAGCTTGAATCGATGGCTACAAGTTACTCTAAAAAACTTCAATACCAGGCGAACTATGACCGCTTAACTGGTTTACCAAATCAATTGCTATTCTATGACCGGGTTCAACAAGCGATTGCCCGGAGTGAACGGTTTAATAGGTTTTCAGCCGTAATGTCATTGGATGTTGATCTCTTTAAGCGGGTAAATAATTCACTGGGGCGAGTTGTTGGGGATCAGTTATTGAAGGTGATTGCAAGTCGCCTAAAAGATATTGTACGGGAAACCGATGGTATTACACTGTTGACGCTTCAGAAGAAAGATTTGGTCGTCTCACATTTAGGGGCTGATGAGTTTGGGATTTTAATCACGGATCTGCCTGAAATTGCTGCGGTCTCCATAGTTGTTAAGCGAATACACCACCTTCTGTCAGAGGTCGTTGAGATAGAAAAACAGAAAATTTATCTCTCTTCGTCTATTGGCATTAGTATCTGCCCTGATGATGGCGAAACGGCTGATACATTATTGAAGCATGCAAGTATTGCCAGACAACATGCTAAACAGATGCCTGGTAATAACAATCATCAGTTTTTTGATAAACAGATGAATGACAACTCGGTTAAGCAAATTGAGTTGGAGTCGGAATTGAAAGAGGCGATAAAAAATAGAGAATTTGTACTTTTTTATCAGCCCAAAGTGGAGCTATCGACAGGAAAAATTTGTGGTGTAGAGGCACTCATCCGGTGGGAGCATCCAACGAAAGGCCTTCTTTCACCCATTGAGTTCATTGCGGCGGCTGAACGAAGTAACTTGATTATTGAAATTGGTGAGTGGGTCATTGAAACCGCCTGCCACCAGATGAGACGCTGGCAAAAAATGGGGTTGTATGATTGCACTGTCGCTATCAACTTGTCGACGATTCAGCTAAGGCAAGAAAACTTAAGTGAGTTCATTGTCGAGACGTTGGAGCAAACTGGTATATTACCTCAGAGCTTGGAATTGGAAGTCACTGAAACGGTTATTATGGATAATGTGATTACAGCCTCTGATACCTTGAACTATCTGCACAGCAAGGGGGTGAAAATATCCATCGACGATTTTGGGACTGGGTATTCATCACTAAGTTATCTAAAGTATCTGCCTCTTGATACGCTTAAAATTGATCACTCATTCATAAGGGATATATTAACGGATCAGAGTGATCAGTCGATTGTAAAAACGATTATTGCGATGGCTCATGGCTTGAAACTAAGGGTGGTTGCAGAAGGGGTAGAGGAAAAAGAACAGCTTGCGTTATTAAAGACGTATGGTTGTGATGAGGTGCAAGGTTATCTTTACAGTCGACCGGTTACCGCTGATAACGCAACGGTCTTGCTCAAAGAAGATTTCTCGCAGGTATTAGTGGTAAGTTAACTTAAAACCGGGGTGTGAGAACGATGAACGAAAGCACTAGAGCTGTTATAGTTCACCGATTAGAGTG
>JBFKTM010000388.1:0-3956 GCA_041636295.1 Oleiphilaceae bacterium | reverse complement strand
ATGATGGCCTCCGGCGCCGGGTAGCACCCTTTGGTCTTATTTCTTAACATGGCGGGTGCTATTGCGAGCATTTGGGCGACTTTTGGGCTGGAGGGGGTTCCGCCGGGGATTCTATAACCTTTGATATCCCAGGGTTGCGCTGATTTCGGGTTTTCATTGATCCATGATTTTGCTTTGGCTAACATTTCTTCAACGTTATCGGCGGTGTCATGGATTAGCCCCGCTTTCAATGCGGCCTCGGCATTCACTTTTTTACCCTCAACGAGATAGGGCATCGCTTTTTCCAAACCCAGTAATCGTACGGTTCTAACGATGCCACCTCCGCCGGGTAACAATCCGAGGGTAACTTCAGGAAGCCCGATCTGCACCGATTGGTTGTTAAGTGCTATCCGGTGATGGCAGGCAAGGCATAGCTCCCAGCCACCACCCAAAGCCGCCCCATTGATCGCAGCAACTACCGGAATACCCAGTGTTTCAATTGCCCGCATCTGCTGCTTCAGTGTCTGAACCATGGTGAAGAATGCTTCTGCCTGGTCAGTGCCAACGGTTACGAGTTCATTCAAGTCACCTCCGGCAAAAAAAGTTTTTTTGGCAGAGGCAATAATAATACCTTTTAGTTGACTGGCTTCTTGCTGAATTTTTTGGGTGACTGACTGCAGTGCCTCCCGGAACTCGGCGTTCATGGTATTTGCCGATTGCCCGGGCATATCAATTGTCAGAGTCAGAATACTATTGCTGTCTTTTTCGTATCGTATGGCTGTCATGGTGGCTCTCGCTAAATTCTATTCAGTGTCTGTGCGCTATTGGTCTCGTTCAATAGCACTTAGATGCGTTCGATGATGGTAGCGATACCCATGCCACCGCCTACGCAGAGTGTTGCCAGACCATATCTCAATTGGCGGCGTTCCAGTTCGTCCAGAAGGGTTCCCAGAATCATTGCGCCGGTTGCACCGAGTGGGTGCCCCATGGCAATAGATCCGCCGTTCACATTAACTTTTTCGTCGGGCACGCCGAGTTCTTTCTGGAAGCGCATAACGACTGCTGCAAAGGCTTCGTTAACCTCAAATAGGTCGATATCGTTAATGCTCAATCCCGCTTTCTCCAAGGCTTTTCTTGTTGCCGGGGCTGGGCCGGTTAGCATAATGGTAGGGTCGGTGCTGGTAACGGCGGTTGCCACAATACGCGCGCGTGGCGTTAATCCAAGGGCTTTACCTTTGGCTTCACTGCCAATAAGCATTGCCGATGAACCGTCAACGATGCCAGATGAGTTGCCGGGGGTATGAACGTGATTAATCCTTTCTATATAGTGGTATTTTTTTTGTGCAACGCTATCGAACCCCATCTCACCCATCATCTGAAACGAGGGCTTTAGTTGTCCCAGGGCTTCCAAGGTTGTTTCAGGGCGAATAAACTCATCCTGGTTCAAAATGGTAACGCCGTTTTGATCGCGCACTGGCACGATGGAATGATTAAAGTAACCCTGTTCTCTGGCGTAAGCTGCTTTTTGTTGGCTATTTAAGGCAAATCGATCTACATCTTCTCGTGTAAAACCATCGATGGTAGCAATTAGGTCTGCGCCAATGCCTTGAGGCATAAACCCTGTGTTGAGGTTGGTTTGTGGGTCTAACGCCCAAGCACCGCCATCTGACCCCATGGCGACCCGGGACATCGACTCTACACCACCGGCCACAACCAGATCTTCCCAGCCAGATCGTACTTTCATTGCGGCCATATTGACTGCTTCAAGGCCTGAAGCACAAAATCGATTGAGTGTTACACCTGCGACGCTTTCATGCCAGTTGGCGACGAGGGTCGCCGTTTTTGCAATGTCGGCTCCCTGGTCTCCAATGGCGGTAACGCAGCCCATGACGACATCGTCTACTTGCGATGTGTCCAGTTCGTTTCGGGTTTGTAGTTCCGTTAATAGTGAAGAGAGCAGGGTGATCGGCTTAACTTCATGTAGGGAGCCGTCTTTTTTACCTTTTCCTCTCGGAGTACGGATTGCATCGTAGATAAACGCTTCGTTACTCATAATTAATGGCCTATATTCTGCGCGCGATAGTGTGCGGTGTGGGTGATGCTTGATAGCATTAATCAGTTTTTGTTGTTGCTCTACCATAGAGTAGCGCCAAGGTGTAAAAAATGGCGATTGATGACAAAAACATTGGCGAAAACAGTCACTAAAAACCTTAAAAGTTATTTATCCATTTGAAAAAGCAGGGTTATTGTCTACTTTTAAGTTAATGGGTGAGGTTCTTATAATTTTTCTTAGTAAAAAGGAAAGGATGGGATAACAATGTTATCCAGAACCTTTGATTTAAAAAGTGTCCGCAACTCCCTTTGCAGGCTAAAATCCAAATGAATCAAGAAAATTAAGAATTTCCGGCTGCGTTGGGGTGTCATTTAGCTGCGTTTCTCTAACTGTTTAAAGAAGGATTATTTATGTCAATTCTGGATAGTATTCAGAACTATTATGAGCCTATGGTAACTGAATCGTTGGCTGAGCTAACGGAAGGGAAAAATTATAGCGATGACTTTTTAATAGACGTGGTTTGTGTCGCACTAAATCATCTCCCACCCCGTTATATTCGACACGAAGTGGATATGATTTATTATCTCTCACCAATAGAGGCTAAGGAGATGCGTGATAAAGTACATGAGGCGGTAAAAAAAGCGCTAGGTTATGTTAAAGATGCCCAGCGAGATTGACTGCGTTATATAATGCAGCGCACTCGCTATCTGGAGCATATGGGGAAATATGGCTAAACACTTTGGGTCTATTACAGTGCTTAGCCATTAATCAGAGAAGGTGCTAATCAGATTATTAGGCTAGGTTGCTCTGAGCAATTTGGGCCAATACTTTATTAATTCTCACTTCTAAATCTTTGCGAATACTACTGGGTAGCAGGCAAATGCCAAACCACTCTATTAAATAGCTTTCCAGTTCATCTCGCTTGCTCTCTTTATCTATGTTGCTACTGAGGCCTTTGGAGAGTCTGCTAACCTGGAGCTGCATGCGAATTTCCTGGTCTTCAACAGGAGAATCCAATTCAGCGGCAATCTCACATTGAATACAGAGTGATGTTGCTTGTTCGGCGGTAACCGTACAGGGTTCCAGTGATTTGCCATTTGTCAGGTCGACCCATAACTGGTGCAATATCTTTTCAATGGGATGTTGTCTATCACCGAAATTGAGTTCTGTCGCTGCAGAATCAAAATCAATGGCTTCTTCGCCTTTAGCAACGCTTTCGGCGATATCTCTTATAAAGAGCGACTTTCTTTCAAGCTCGGACCAGCGTAACTGCTCATTTTTAACACTCTTTTCTGCCTGAGCCGCTTTAATATCGTTGATGTGTTGATCCAATTGTCGGCTTAACTGCTCCAACTCTTTTTTGGGCAGTGCAGGAATTTCCTTGAGGCGCTGCTTAAACTCTGTTAACTGCTTGGTGGTGACTGCCTCAACATTACTCTTACATGCAACCACCTCTACACAAAGTGCCTCTGCCACTGCAATTGCTTCGTCGATTGCGTGTTTTCTGGTTTCTCTTGCTTCATCCCGTCGTTGGAATATCTGATCGCATGCGGCCCGGTACTCTTTCCACAGGGCTCGATCATCTTTGTGGAGTGTAATACCAATTTGCTGCCACTCAGATTGAAGTTGTTTGGCGCCTTCGATTGCCTCGGAGAGCGGCTCATGGGTTGCCAGTTGCTGGGTCCTTTCAACGATAGCTTGCTTAAGCTGTTTGTTCTTTGAGCGCTCTTGATCAAGGTAGTCGTCAATTTTTGACAGTAGTCCGTTAAACCTGTTTTGCACCGACTTGTTTTCTTTAAATTCAACAGGGTAGCATGCCTTCCACTCTTCTCGTGCTTTGCGGTTGATCGTCTCGACCGCTTTCCAATCTGCATGAGACCAATCATTTTGTTGAATGAAATCGTCAAGTTGTTGGCAGATAACT
>JBFKTM010000387.1:0-3957 GCA_041636295.1 Oleiphilaceae bacterium | reverse complement strand
TGTCCTGCTACCCGTTTGATGCCGTGCAAGCGGGAGGGCTGTTGCGCTCTGTGGTAACGGCCACTGAGTCGGTATGAATTAAGCGAAAAGTGAAAAGTTTGATAAATGACCGCAAGACTCTAAAATTTCACTTGCCACTTGCCACTTGCCACTTGCCACTTGCCACTTGCCACTTCTTTACATCTGCTGTTTCGCCAACTCGCCCAGCGTTTTAATGGCGGCTTCCCGTTCGGCGGTCCAGCTGTTGGCGTAGCTGATGCGGATTGAGTGGGGATACTTTTTGGGGTCTGAGGAGAATATCTCTCCAGGCGCGATTAAAATCTTGTGGTCGCGGGCGTCGTTGTACAGGCGGGTAGCATTGACGCCTTTAGGCAGTTGAATCCATGCCACGAAGCCTCCTTGGGGGGAGGACATGCGAGTTCCATCCGGGAAATGCTGGGAAATAAGGTCGATAAGCCGGTCACGGCGTTGCCGGTAGGCTTCTCTGGCCAGGCGCAGGTGACGGTCATAGCCGCCTCGGGCAAGAATCTCCGCTACCGCCAGTTGAGGAAGTCGAAAGCTGCCGGTACTGCTGAGGAATTTCTGATACTCAACCTGTGCGAGGTATTTGCCGGGCATCACCCAGCCAATGCCGAGTTGCGGTTCTAGGGTTTTGGATACTGAGGAGCACAGCAGTACCTGTCCTTGAGTATCAAAGGCTTTGACGGCCTTGGGGCGTTGTGGGCCATAGCAGAGGTCACCATAGATATCGTCCTCTATCAGAGGAATATCGTATTGATAAATCAGCTCCAGTAAGGCTTTTTTATTGTGGTCAGGCATTAAGGCCCCCACTGGATTACTGAAGCAGGGGATACTTAACACAATGTTGATCGGCCACTGCTCCAATGCCAGTTTAAGTGCCTCAATACTCATGCCGTGCTCAGCGTTGGAGGGGATCTCAATGGCCTTCAGCCCGAGTGCTTCAATCAGTTGTAACAAGCCGTAGTAGCTCGGTGTTTCCACGGCGACCACATCGCCAGGCTGGGTTAATGCCCTGAGGCAGAGCCCTACGGCCGCCTGACAGCCTTCGGCCACAACGATCTCGTCAGGTGAAACAAACACGCCGGCATCGACGGCTCGACGGGCCAATTGACGCCGCAACGGCTCGCTGCCTTTGCTGGAATCGTAGCCAATACCAAGAAAGGGCTCGGTTCGTACCTTCTGTGAAAATATCCGTTTTAGCTGGCCGATCACCGGGAAGTCACTGGCTGGCACGGCAGCACCAAAGCTAATCAGGTGAGGTGAGCTGGACTCTCGCATCACCTCCATTACCAGTTGTGGCGTGGTAACCGCTTCAGGGCAGCAGGTCTCTTGGTTAATTGAGGGGGATTGCGGCACTCTGTTTGTCGTTCGACAGACGTAATAGCCAGACTTGGGGCGTACTTCAATTACGCCCCGGTCTTCCAGTAAGCCATAGGCGGAGAGGATCGTTGAGACACTGGCCTGTTGCTGTTTTGCCAAGGCTCTCACTGAGGGGAGCTTGTCTTCGGCTTTATAGGTTCCTTCACGGATTTGCTGCTGAACCTGATCGGCAATTTGGCTATATAGGTGCTGTTCCATAATCTCCACCAGTACAGATTTAATAAAAATGACCAGAACAGTTTGAATTTATTGAAACTGTACTGGTTTATATAGTCTATTTTTGAATCTGTTCCGGTTCAAGTGGTTTAGGTATCATTTTTCTACGTTGCAGAGCTGCTATTACAAGCGACGGTTAGCAACTCTGCGAAATAGCACACGTAAATGAAATGGAGAGAGGAGACTGATATGGCATCCATAGTCAGACTTGGCCGTTATGAGTTAGTCTTGTTAAAAACGGAACTGGAAGCCCCATCGTTATGGGGGAGGTTACGTGCCCTGTTACTGCACTATAGAAAATATCGAGCCATTGCCCGTCAGCGGAAACAGTTGGCGCAGTTGCCAGATTATCTACTGAAGGACATTGGCGTGAGCCGGGCAGATGCCTTGCATGAAGCGAATAAGCCCTTTTGGCGATAAATACCCGGCGGGATTATATTCGACGGTGTTTGAAATGACTTAATGCTGGCAATAACGCGCAAAAAAAAACCGCAGTATTATGCTGCGGTTATTCAGGGTTACGGATGGTCGACATCGCCTTTTGGCATTGGGCTTCTAGCGTCGTCTGAGTGTACGGCTGCTCTCTTCTGAACGTGAGTCGATTCTTGCCATTACCGCAGACATCTCTTCAGCAGAGGCTGAAGTCATGGCGGCTTTTTTAGCTTCAAGCATCGCCTTCTCTTTTTCTATCATACGCTGCAATCGCTTATCCTGAACGGTGAGTTCCGGTGTTTTTGATTTTGCTACTACCGGCGCTTTAGGTGCATATTGCTGTGCTCTTTTGGCGCGAATAATCTCGTTTAGCGCTTTGGCTGTTTTAATCGCCATGGCGCGATCCAACAGCTGAACACCTTGCTTCTCTGGGGCCGGTGCCGGGGCTTCCTCGCGGAAGGCCTGTGCTACTTGAGCAACGGTTAGCTGATCAAGCGCTGGCGTACTCTCTTTCGCTGTAGACGGCGTTGTGGTTGATTGCTTTTCTGCAGCCGTTTTTGGTTTAGCTTTGGCTTTAACCGGCCTTTGAGTTTTTCGACGTAACTCAATGGACGCGATGATTTTTCTCATCTCCACGGCTTCGCGGCGTTCTGCAGCCTGGCGGGCCATCGCCCTGTTTTCTCGCTCTTTTTCGATGCCTTCTCGAATTTTCTGCTCTTTGGCTTTTGAAGAGGCCCGACCCGTTGGCAGTGTCTCTTTTGTGGGAGCCTTTGCCTTGACGTTTTTATCTACGGTTTTGCTCTTGCTTAACGTCAGCGATTTTTTCTGCACCAACTTTTGAGCATTGGCTGCGATCTTTTCTCGCTCAACCTTGCGAGCCATTTGTTCAATAAGCGACTCGGTACGCACCTTTGGCGCTGGCGTGGCGGCTTCTGCTTCTTGTGGTGAAGAAGAGGCTGACTCTGCTGCACTATTCTGTGTTTCAGCAACGGCTTCTGATGTTTCGTCCGGGGCGATATCATCAAGACGCTTTGACGGTGTAGGAATGGCATCATCGTCGCTGTCGCCCCCGGCCAAAGACTTCTCAATTTCTTCGAGTAACTTGGCGGCTTCCCGGTCTGAAAGTTTCTTGCGTTTTGCTGGCGGCAGGGCATCCATTTTGCCGGTATTAACAACGATAGCGCCTAGATCCTGCTGGGCTTCGCGCATCAGTTGTCTGATCTCTTTGGGGTCTTCTCCAAATCCCCACTCTTCGACATTGAAAACTGCCGGATTGTGATCTCTTATTTCATCAAAAATTTCACCTTCGGAACCTTCGTTCGCTTGGGTGATTAATTGTTCCCATCGATCTTCGGGGGCATTTCGGCTGGAGGCAACAAAAACACGGCCGGACTCAGTATTGGTAACGGTAAAAACGATCACACAACAACCTGTAAAAATTGGAGAGTTCAGTACTTCAACCTTGAATCGGTGTACTAATGATTACTGACTCAAGGTTCATGAAAACGGGCGGCAATTATAGTGCGCAATTAAAAAAATGTAAGAATTGACAAACCAAAAATCAAGTAAGAATTGACCTAAAATGGCTGTAGATAGTTGAATCAATTAACAGGAAAAAATAGTTACCGATTGTCGCAAAATATTTGAAATGATTTGTTGGGGGCATGAATGCTCTGGCAGGGGCCTTAACCGTGACGAATATAGTTGATTTTGTCGACATCTTCGCCCGCTTTCAGGCTGGCCTGCATTTCAGGGCCGCAATTAAGGTAAAACAACAGAAACTCCCGCTGGATATCTTGATCTTGTAGTCGAGATGCAAAACTCACTAACTCTCGAAGAGAGTGCTCATCTTCAATATCAAACTCTTTTTGATACCGCTCGTAAATCAGGTCTTCCAGTCTTGCCAGG
>JBFKTM010000386.1:0-3958 GCA_041636295.1 Oleiphilaceae bacterium | reverse complement strand
GCCACTGACAGGTACGTCTTTTCAGCTACCCAGTGGTTATTTACAGGCGGGTAAACAGTATAAGTGGAATATGACAAGTTTCTCAGGAAGCACAGAACACATCCCAACTTCCAATCCATATTCACGCTGGTTTCAGACGCAGGCAGTCACTCTTTCACCACCGACACTTAATTCACCTGGTAATACAAGTGCACCAGGTCCAACGATATCATCGCTGACACCAACGTTTTTGTGGAATCAGGTTTCAGGAGCGACAGGTTATGGAAGGGCTGTTGCACTATGGCGAAAGTGAACGGATCGTAGAACGCCGTGGTTTCTCTATGCTGGATATGAAAAGGCTGGTGTCAGCTCTTGGGTATCCTGCCGGAGGTTTTAAGGCAGAAATAGAAGACTTGATGGAACTTGATCACCCGGCAATTGTGCCTATTCACTATGCGGGTTTTAAGCACTTCGTGGTGGTAAGAACAATCAAGGATGGTCGAGTTTATATTTCTGACCCGTCAATGGGGAACATAACATTCACCTTGGATCGCTTTAAGGAGAAGTGGGACCAGAATGTACTCTTTGTTGTTTTTCCTGGTAACTCTAAGCCTATTGACGGTCTGGAGTTACGAGAAGAGGACCTACGCTTTATTGATGACCAAACTATTACCTACTTGGCTTTTCAGCAGTTCCCAGAGTTCAACGAAGCACTTCAATATAGGATTCAAAATGAGTTGGAGAGTCAAAAGAATAATGCAGACGGAACTGTCAATAATGCAGTGAAGCATCTTCATTACAAGCGCAACTAATTATTAAAACAAATTATTTAAACTAATTATTATAAAAGGGATCAGGAATGAACCGTTGGGTTGTACCATGCTGTTTCTTGTTTGTCTCCATGCTGACGCCAACTACTTCTTGGGGTGAAGATAAGTCCAATGTCGATAAGGCAAGGGAAGCACTCACCAAGCAAGAAGGTGACGCGGATTCCGCAAAACAACTGGAAGAGGTCTTCCAGGCTGCTGAAAAAAATTACTCGTTATTGAAAAAAGGTAAACAGTCACTCAGTTATAGCTTTGATTACAGCTATTTTGGTGACCAACGTTTTGATATCGAAATTCAGAATAACTCGGTAAGGAACCTTGATATCACACCGGCAGCTACGCACTCCTTCACTAACTCTTTTTCATATGACTATGGCCTGTTAAACAACCTAACTTTTAGCGCAAGGGTTCCACTCTCCTCAAAATTTGATACTCAAGATGAGCTTTCAAACACTGATATTGGTGATATCAGTTTCACCTTAAGATGGCAGCCCTTGGCCTATGTGCCTGGCAAACCCTCTGCGACCCTATTTGGTACCTTTAAAACTAAGACGGGGGTTAGCCCCTATGAAATCGATGTGAATCGTGAGCTATCGTCAGGGAGTGGATACTACTCCGTTTCAGGCGGTGTGAGCACATCCAAGGTTATCGACCCGGTAGTGTTATTTGGTTCAATAAGTTTGACGTACAACTTTGAGCAAGAAGACTTAAATCAGGTTCGTGGTGCTAGGCTGCTAAAGTCTGTGGAACCTGGATTTAGTGTCTCATTCTCCGGTGGCTATTCTTACTCTCTATCATACGATACATCATTAAGTGCGTCCGTTCAGATTAGTTATTCAGATGAAACTTCTCTCAAGTTTAATGACGGCACTGCTGCAAAAGCTCAAGATCAAGTGAGTAGTTTAATAAACTTCTCCTTGGGTACTCGAGTAAGTGAAAAAACCATTATTAACACCAACGTTGGCTTCGGTCTAACCGAAGACTCACCTGATGTTCTTTTAGGATTATCTTTGCCAATTAATCTGGCTGGTCTAAAGGAATAACAACACAATTATCGGGATGAGTAGTTGCCAATGATAAGTATTCGAAGCAACCGTTTTAAGCTGATACAAGCTATAGCGTTTTGTGGTTTAACCACGCCGGTAATGGCGCAAATGACAACTAATTTGGTTGGCCCTGCAAAAGCGATGGCGCTCGGCAACGCGGTGACCGCCGATACGCCTGGAGTTTATGCCATACAGTATAATCCAGCTGGGCTTACAAAGTTAAAGGGGCGTCAATTCCAGTTTAATGTGGCCAATGCCTATATGGATATAGATGCCGACTTTATCGCACCGCCTGGCTATGAAATATTTGGAATCGACGGATTAGAAATTGACCCCAATACAGGCCAGCAAAAGGATTGGGTGGCCAATAATCATAGCCATACCAATACGTTAGCATTGTATATACCTGGATACGGTATTCAAAAACTTCCAAGGGGGCCAGGCGTTGCGCCATCAATGGGCTTCTCAATTAACAGTCCAGGCTCAAAGTTTACTTTTGGGAATGCATTCTATATTCCGATGATTGCAGGCTTTTATCGTGATGAAGGTGATCCCGGTAAATATATGCCTAAGGCAACGGCTTTGCAGCGCATCACCTACCTCTCTCCAACAGTTGGCTATGAAATTAATGATGAATGGTCCGTTGGCTTTGGTGTGCAATTCTCTCATCAGGCAGTAGCAGCGGATCAATGGATGCGTGCGCCTAATATGATGCTGGGGGTGGCAGAAATTCTTCAGGACGCATTTAATTGCGAAAGCGGCAACGAACCACTTGCACCATTTATCGCGCTATGTGGAGGAAACGTTGGGCCATGGGACGATGTTGGCGCTATGAGTCTCGATTTGCAAGAAACACTGTCGCCCACCTATTCTCTGGGAGTGATGTGGGAACCTAATGACTGGTTTTCATGGGGGGCTGCCTACTATAGTGATTCGGATATGAAGCTTAAAGGAACCTTTGAGCTTAATTACACAGATGATTGGTCCGGTTTCTGGCAGAGCTTTAACTCTTCCATTATTGGCGCTATTAGTGCAGCGATATTAAGTATGCCATCCGGGGCTCCTAGAGAAGCGGGCAATGTCTCTATGAACCTAACGTATCCACAACATTTTAAATCGGGTATAAGTTTGAAGGTTCATCCTAAATTAACGATGAACTTCGACGTAGGTTATTACGATTGGAGTACATTTGATGCGTTAAATTTAAAGTTTGATCGTAATCTGGAGTTTTTGGGCGCTGCCAGAATATTGTCGCCTGAGAATGCCACGGCCAATACGTTAAAGCTTCCCTTAAACTGGACTGATGAATGGAATATTGGCATTGGTTTTGAGCACCATGTTTCATCACGGTTGGACCTACGATTTGGAGCTGAAATACGCGACTCTATTACACCTGATGATCAGCGCAGTTTGATTGGTGTTTTTGGTGATGCGATACTTTGGGGGGCGGGTTTGGGTTATCAATGGGATAAAGATACGGTTTTGGATGCAAGCATATCTTACCTTCAGTCCATTGAATATATACCAGCCAATGGTAGTTGTAATATAAACTGTGATAACCTGACTAACATCGTCTATAACCCTTATGCGGGATTAGATGTTAAAACCTCAGTCAGGTTTGCAGCCTTAGGACTCTCTTTTAGAACTAAATTTTAATGCCTAAATGTTTTACTAGAAATATCAGTGCTATGTTCTCCATAGCGCTGCCGCTTTTGTTCTTGTTAGTGAGTATTACTACGACCGTTCGTGCTGAAAAATACTATACCTGGGTTGATGAAATGGGGCGGGTTCACCATACGGTTATCCCTGAGGAGAAAAACCCATTAATAAACGATGAAATTGAAGACCATGTACCAAGCATTAATGAGTCGGAAGCTGTCGTTGAAGTTGAACCGCAACCAAAAGAAATTATTCACAAAAATATTGAGACTGTAGATGGTACAGAAAATGTAGACAGTCTAGATAGTCTAGATAGTATGATCAATGAGTCTAGTGGTCGTGTTAACAATAACATTGAAAAATCAGGTGCTAGTGCCATAGAAAAACCTGTAGTCAACATCCAAGAGAGTAGTAGCCACCCTCAGAGCGGAGTTACTTTAAAGGATT
>JBFKTM010000385.1:0-3971 GCA_041636295.1 Oleiphilaceae bacterium | reverse complement strand
AGGACAGGGTGCGGAGGTGCGTAGTGACAGAGCACTTCCAATAAAACAATAATGAAAATCCCGGCAGTACCTATTGATGGCTATAGAAAACAATACTTCTTCAACGATGTCGGCGGCCACGTCCGCAGCTAAGCGACCTCGTGTTATCGCCTTTACCAGTGGTAAAGGGGGGGTGGGTAAGACCAGCATCTCAGTAAATCTGGCGATAGCGTTGGCCCGTTCAGGTTCGAAAGTCTGTCTGTTTGATGCTGATATGGGGATGGCCAATGTCAATATTATGCTGGGCGTTACACCTGCCTACACTCTGGAGCATCTGTTTACCCATGAAAGGACCATTCAGGAGATTGTTCTATCAGGGCCCGCAGGTCTTGATATCGTCCCTGGCGCCTCTGGCTTTGCCCGATGTGTTGACCTTGATGAAGCGCAACAGCAGCGGTTGGTGGATGCGCTGGCGTATCTTGAGCCCAAATACGACTACCTGATTATTGATACCTCGGCAGGGATTTCATCCACGGTATTGCATTTTGTTGCTGCAGCTCAGATGGCTGCGGTGGTTATCACCCCAGAGCCAACTTCATTAACCGATGCTTTCTCGTTACTCAAAGTGTTGCGTCGAAGGGGGTATAAGCGAGCACCCCAGGTCGTTGTCAATATGGCTCCAAATGCCTCGAAGGCTGATAAAATATATCGTCGTTTTGAGGCCGCCGTTAGAAAATATATAGGTCTACCAACTGAGTACCTGGGCTCGGTGTGGATGGACGAGAGTATTCGTTCTTCCATTATGCTGCAAAGACCCGTTGCACTATTTCCAGAATCAGACCCGTCCTGTCGAAGCTTTTATAGACTGGCTGATCGCCTTGATCAGGCTTATGGCCGAGGGAAAATACCCAATGTATCTTTTGCTACCTATTGGAAAAAGGTGGTAGAGCGGTCTATAAAACGGAAAGTAGAAGAGCAAAATAGGGTATTAACCTCGGTACAAAAGGAAGCGACTCAAGAGGCTGTATGCTCAGACCGCGTTGATCCCGTTGACTCAACCCACTCCAGGCTTAACGATCGGCGTCAGGATGCTGGATTGAATCAGGATGCAGACTCGAATCCGGAAAAAACACCACAATCAACGGCTGGAACAAATGATGACAATGTGCTTCCCTTGCATCACTCCTCCGAAGATCAGTGGATTGACCTGAGAATCAAGCTGAATCATTTCCTGCAATGCGACAACACGACGCCTGAGCAGGTGACGACCCTGTTATCAAGTTGTATATTTATGTATGGTGATCGTTTGGGGGCGGCGGCGAGTGATCTGCTCCATGGTCTGCTTCAAGTGATCGATCCGCAAGAGTTGAGTAAAGATCACCGAGACCTGATCATTCAGGATCTGGAGCGACTGAAATTAGTACCGAATAAAGCGGTTGATGAGCATACCGATGGCTCCCAATTTGTCACGCAGAGCACCGGTGGCCAGTTGGATGCGTCTAAATTAACGGTGCAAAAACACCGCTACGATGAAAAAGGTTTCGGCAGTCAGGCTATGTTGGTCGAAAGGATAAGGGCTTCATCGGGTCGAGTATCACTAGAAAGCTTGCTGGAATCTATTAAATACGCTTCACTGGTTGATTCATCAGGCCAGTAATGTCACACGCTCGTTGAGCGACTTGAGTGGGGTATGGAGTGAAGACTGAGCAGGTACAGTTCAAGTCATTGCAGGATACGATTACCGGTACGCTCTTTTTGCCGGGCGACACAAACCATGATTCTTCCCCTCAGTCGATCCCTGCGGTTCTGTTTTGCCATGGCGCCATTGATTATAAAGAACATTTTTTCGAGTTTGCTGGTTATCTGGCTCGCCATGGATATGCGTCGTTAGCGATTGATATGCATGGGCATGGTCAAAGTGAAGGAAACCGTTATCATGTGCGCATGGATCAGTGGGTACCTGATGTAATAGCCGCCACAGATTTTCTTGCACAACATCCCTCTGTTGATGCTAAGCGGATTGGTGCGGTAGGTTTTTCTTCAGGAGGGTCGGCTGTTTTAGAGGCTGCCATTGAACAGTGCCCGTTAAAAGCCTTGGTGACGCTTGATGCAACGGTCAGGAATGTCATCAATCCGATAGAAGTTGCCTTTTTTAAGGCCGTTTCAGTGGCTGGACGGATCAAGAGACGCTTGGTAGGACGAGATGTTAAGCTGCCACTGTATCGTGCGGCCATCAAAGTGCCTGCTGCCTGCAACCCTGCGGTTAATGGTGATTTCTATCGCGATCCCTACTTTGTGAAAGGGTATACGGCGTATCCGTTGCCCGGCGCATTAGAGAGCCTGGTTATTGACACCATCGACAGAGTGGATCAAATCAAGATACCGGTATGTGTTATTCATGGTGAAGAGGATCAGGTCGACTCCCCTCAATCGGCTCAACTGCTTTATGAAAAGTTAAGTGGTGACAAAGCCCTGCATATTATTCCTCAAAGTGGCCACATCGGTCATCTGGACTACCAGAAAGAGAAGGTCCAGTGTATTACCAAAGCCTGGTTTGATGCTCGCCTCTGATTAGTTCTGTTAGTGTAAAGCGGTTGCTATGATGTTAATTAGTTCGCATCCAGAAACACCAAGCATTTGAAATATGTTCCGTTGTAGGTCGGGTTTTAACCCGACCTACGCTAAAAAATCCATTCCAGGATGGGAACTAATTAGAGGCATGTGAGTGTCTTGTATCCTGATTCCATATTCGGTTGTTCTACAATCCATTATTGAGCTGCAAACCGCGTTATGCCTATGTTGTGAGCCGGTTCACGATGACTGAACCGTAAACTGACGGGGCAGAAAACTGTGTGGAGTGTCACTATTTTTAATGTAACAATCTGTAAGTATGTTTATAACAATCGCATCTTAGAAGGTGCTGGCAGTTCTCTATAAATCGAGAGAGACTGGCAGTGGAAAATAATAATGCTAATAGCGAATGAGATTGTGAGAAGTCCATAGGGAAGTGTTTATAACCTATTCAGGCACAGGTGAGTTATGGCAACGAGTAATGTGACGCAAACAGACAGGGAACAGAGTAAGATTTCAGTCTCTAAAGAGCTGGCGGGTAAGCGAGTGTTAGTAACGGGAGCCACCGGTTTTGTTGGGAAGGTGATTGTAGAAAAACTATTGCGTGATGTTCCTGATATTGGTGGGATCTACCTGCTGATACGTGGCAGTCGCGAGTATGCCGATGCCCGTCGTCGGTTTGACCACGAGATTGCTAATGCCTCCATTTTTGAACGATTGAAAATGACCGATGAGCAGGCCTTCGAAACATTGTGTGAGAGAAAAATACACTGCATTACCGGTGAGGTGACAGAAACCCGATTTGGCCTAAGTGACATTGCATTTGAGGCGTTGGCGCAAAAGGTTGATGTGGTGGTCAATTCAGCGGCCAGTGTCAATTTTAGAGAGGCGCTGGATCGGGCGCTTTCAATTAATGCACTTTCTCTTCATAACATTGCTGAATTCTCGCAGGCGGCGGGGCGAGCACCGGTACTGCACATATCAACCTGCTACGTAAATGGATTCAACCAAGGGGAGATGAGAGAAAAGAACGTAAAGCCGGTCAGCTCATCGATTCCTTTGCATCAAGATGGCTATTACAACGTTGACCCTCTGATTGAGTCGTTGCAGAGCCGCATTGTAAAACTAAAATCACGCTATGCGGGCGAAAAACTACAGCGTAAATTAATTGATTTTGGTATTGCAGAAGCGAACCGCTATGGCTGGAATGATACCTATACGTTCACCAAGTGGCTGGGGGAACAACTTTTAATGAAGGCATTAAAAGGAGGGGCATTAACCCTATTAAGGCCTGCTATTGTTGAAAGTACGTTATTTGAGCCTGTACCCGGGTGGATTGAAGGGGTCAAAGTGGCAGACGCCATTCTCATGGCATATGCGCGAGAAAAGGTCACCTTTTTCCCCGGTAATGCCCAGGGAGT
>JBFKTM010000384.1:0-3980 GCA_041636295.1 Oleiphilaceae bacterium | reverse complement strand
CGTTGCGTAGCCCGATGAAAGAGTATCTGCTCAAATGTGACAACTTAAAACGCTATAAAGAGCGAATCGGGCTGCAGTTGTTTCCGGAGTTTTTCCGCCATGAACATGAGGACGAAGCCTGGATAACGGCCCGATAGTTGTGGCGCGAGAGTTTTGGCTTGGTAGTTCTAACACGATAGAGACGGGCCAATGAGCGCTCATCAGCCCGCTAGGAGTTAATCCTCCAGATAGGTGTATCCACCCAGACCATGCTCCAGCTCTTGCAGCAGTGTCGATTTCTCCTCAGGGGGTAAGTCGCTGTTGGTGAGCTGTTGTTGATAGGCGTGTAGCAAGGTGTTGGGGTCGAAGTTGACATATCGCAGCACCTTGTCGACCGTATCACCTTTAATGGGGTGCTGAATAACCACCTCATTGTGCTCGTCTATGGCTATATCCACCGAGTCTGTGTCTCCAAACAGATTGTGCATGTCGCCCAGAATCTCCTGATAAGCACCTGTCATGAAGAAGCCCAGCATGAGTGACTTATCTTTGCTATAGGGGGGTAATGGCAGTGTGGTCTCGATGCCATTTTCATCGACATACTGGTCAATACGGCCATCGGAGTCGCAGGTGATGTCCTGAATAACGACACGGGATTCCGCCGCCTGATTAAGCCCTTCCAAAGGTAAGATGGGAAATATCTGGTCGATGCCCCATATATCAGGCAGCGATTGAAACAGCGAGAAATTCACAAAGAACTTATCGGCCAGTTTTTCGTTGAGTTCATCCATCACTTCCTGATGAATGCGGTTCTCTTTTCGCAGGTGTCGACGGACTTCCATACAGGTCGCTAGATAGATCTGTTCGCCCTGGGCACGCTGATGCAGGGTGAGGATGCCATGAGCAAACATGCTATGGATATCGGACATCGCATGGGAGGCATCATGATAGATTTCAATAATCGAGCGCTTGCTGTTGGCCAATATCAGTGCCTGGTGGTCGCGCCACAGATCTTTCAGAGGCGAAGGCGCATCACTTTCGGGCTCGGTTAGCTGGCCGATTTCCGGCGACTCAATATCAATGACATCAGCGACCAAAACCGCATGGTGAGCGGTCAAGGCGCGCCCAGACTCACTGATGATGTTCGGGTGTGGAGCATCTACCCGCTCACACTCTTCTTTAAAGGTATGCACGACATTATAGGCGTACTCCGCAATGCTGTAGTTCATGGAGCAACTACTGCGAGAGCGGGTGCCTTCATAGTCAACACCGAGGCCGCCACCGACATCAACCGTGGTAATGCTGGCTCCCAGTGCTCTCAATTGGCTATAGAATCGTGCACATTCGCCGAGACCGGTCTGAATATCCCGAATATTGGCAATTTGCGAACCCAAATGGAAATGCAACAGTTGCAGTGACTCCAGCGCATTATGCTGCTTCAGGATCGCAATCACCTCCAGAATCTGACTGGCGGAAAGGCCGAACTTTGACTTCTCCCCCCCGGTATTTTGCCAGTTACCCTTGCCGATAGTAGAGAGGCGGGCTCTCACGCCGATGAGTGGTTTTACATCCAGATTGTTGGCTTCTTCCAGAATCAGCTTCAACTCGGAGCGCTTTTCGACCACGATAAACACTTGGTGACCTAGCTTTCGGCCAATTAATGCCAGCCTAATATACTCCCGGTCTTTATAACCGTTACAGATAATCGTCGCACCGGGCTTTTGAGAGAGCGCCAGTACGGCCATCAGCTCTGGTTTACTCCCTGCTTCAAGGCCTACCTGATTACGACTGGCCGCGGGTTCGGCTCGAATGATCTCTTCAACCACCCGGCGTTGCTGATTAACTTTTATGGGGTAGACAATGGTATAGCTGCCACTGTAATCGTGTTGCTTGGCTACCTGATTAAAGGCGTTGCAGATACTGTTGACCCGGTCATGCAATATTTCGTTGAAACGGATCAAAATTGGCGTCTGTAGCTGGTGTTGCTTGAGCCTGTCGACTAATTTTTTTAAATTGATCTGCACGCTGTCATTGTGTCGATGAGGCTTAACCACCACATCCCCGGCCGGGTCAATATCAACATAACCTTCACTCCAGTAAGGAAGGTTATATTTACTGCTTATAGACTCTTTCATTGCTACCCTTTGTAAGAGAATTGTCGGTTTTAACCGGTAATTATAGTTGGCGAATTATAGATGGAAATAAAAATGTAAACAGCGTTTTATCGCACCGACATGGATGTTTGCGGCCAGCCTCTCCATTATTTATACAAACCGCCCGGTGTTTCTAACAACAGTTAGTGACTAGACTGTTATTTTGAGATTAGAATAGCGCGCCTCAGCCTATACCCCATATATACTTGAGGGGGGCTAATTTATTACGCGCTTATCAACCAACTATCGGCGGGTCAGGAGAGTAACCTATGAACAATTTGCCATCAGCCTGGTTTACAGAAGAGTTTCAAAATGAAGGCACTGCCTTTTCTTTGCAAGTGAAGGAAAAACTTCATGAAGAGAAGAGTGAATATCAGAATATTGAGATCTATGCGACCGAGACCTTTGGTAATTTGATGGTTATTGATGGTTGTGTGATGTTGACCGAACGCGATAACTTTCTTTATCACGAGATGATGTCTCACCCGGCGCTGTTTACCCACAGTAATCCAGAGAAAGTGGTGATTATTGGAGGCGGTGATTGTGGCACCTTGAAAGAGGTACTGAAGCACCCTGGCGTTAAAGAGGCGTGGCAGGTCGAGATAGACGAGCTGGTGACGCGTATGGCTGAGCGTTACTTCCCGGATCTCTGTTCTGCCAATAAAGACCCGCGAGCGAACTTCTTTTTTGGCGACGGTATTCAGTGGATGGCCGATGCCGTGCCCGGTTCAATTGATGTGATCATTGTTGACTCAACGGACCCCGTCGGCCCCGCAGAAGGTCTATTTGCCGTAGACTTTTACCGCAACTGCATGCTGGCGTTAAAAGAGGGTGGTATTTTAGTGCAGCAGAGTGAGTCACCATTACTGCACAGCAAAACCATCATCAAATCAGTACACAAAGATATGAAAGCAGCGGGCTTTGATCATGTGCATACCCTGCCATTTCCTCAGCCGGTTTACCCTACCGGTTGGTGGAGTGCGACCATGGCGGGTAAGCAGAAACCACTGAAGTATTTCCGCGAAGAAGATGCCGATCAGCGCCCTTTTGCCACGCGTTATTACAATAAAGATATTCATCGCGGTGCCTTGGCTGTACCGGAGTTTATGAAAGTGGATCTAGAGCTAGACTGATTACTCCCACAGTAAAGAGCCTCATGCTGTATCAAAGAGGCTCTTTGTACTAGGGTTCACTGCCTACTGCCTACTGCCTACTGCCTACTGTCCACCGCTTGCTGTAAACTCTCATTTAAAGTCTATTTGGTTATAAAATGATCAACTTATAGCGCCCATCATTCTTATTCCATTTTTAAATGCTACCTATACTGAATCCATAACGTCCAATAAATGTGTTGTGTGAGAGTGGGGTGTAGTATGTTGGTACGAGTTGGTGAGTCTGAAAAGACATGGTTCCGAAGTGATCGGTTTCTATGCGTTAATGATAAGTGGCACTTTATCACCCGTGAATTTACTCAGGAAGGGCCTTTCGACAACCGGAAAGAGGCAGAAATGGAACTTAACCTCTATATTCGGCATATCAATGATTACTTGCTGTCTCAAGCGCAAACGGGGAACTAAAACAGCTATTGCAGTTGAGGTGTTCATTCGAAAGCTATATATATGTTTGGTGTTCGCAGGGTACGTTTCTGTGCTTGCAGCAGAGGAGAGTATTCGGTATTTCCAAACAGATCTGCGCTACGCTTATCGCATTGAGTTGTTGCAGCTTGCGCTTGATAAAACCACAGAATCCTATGGTGGTTACAAGCTGCAGCCCTTTACCGACGGAATTACCCAGGGACGTGGTGTATCCTTATTGAAGCAAGGAAACTTTGTTAATGTTGCCTTTCTG
>JBFKTM010000383.1:0-3981 GCA_041636295.1 Oleiphilaceae bacterium | reverse complement strand
TTGTGTCCTATCGATAACACTGCAGGACGAGCAAGGGGGATCTCAGTTAGAATTTTTGTTTGCGTAACACTGTATTGGTTATGTAAAAAATCGGCGATGCACAGCAGTCCATTGCCGCAACACAATGCCTCTTCGCCACTCGGCTCAAACATACGAAAAATAAAATCAGCAGAAGAAAGGTCTGGTAACTGCTGCCAATAGCGGTGAGTTGTGGCTATGGCGTCCAGAGTGCGTGAGGTTGTTCGTTGCACAATGAGTAGGTTGTCACAACCAATACCAAAGGAAAAGCTGGTTGCTTGTGGGGCAAACTCGGGCCATTCATGCTCTAAAAAATAAGAATCCTGAGTATCATCCACAATAACAAAGTTATTACCACAGGACGTGTACTTATAAAAAGGTATGTTCTTCATCCTATCGATCCTTGTCCATAATAGCGAGACGTTTGGAAGATCTGCGCCATTAGCTCCTTGAAAATGGCCATTCCTTTTCAGAATATTATTTCTGAGCGACGGTACTGCCTTTACTCGACTGCTATATCGTTTGGTTTGAGAGAATGAAAGGTTGGGTGGGGGGATTGGATCATGTGATCTAAAAACATTGACAACTCTCCTTAGTTGTGACGAATTTCACTTTCTTAACTAAGAAAAATAGCATGGGCTTTCTATCTGGCAAGTTGAATCTGAAAAGAAATTGCAACAAAAAGTAATGTTAATATTGGCTGGTAAGTGACTTTGTAAACTTTCGAGCGTGTATAAGGCGAGGTATTGTGAGGGTGTGCTCGGCTATAAAGGACTATTAAAAGCGAGTGTGAGCACACCTACAGATTCATCCGGTGAGATCTATCGTCGTCTATTGATGGTTGGCAGTACCATTATTGCAATGATACACGCGGTAGGAGCGACTTCCATCCTCTATATCAGAAATGGGTACAATGGTATTGCCGCCGAACTTAATCGCCTCGTTGCTTGCAAGCATATCGAGCTCTGTCGCCATGGTTTGTTCTGTTCTTGGAAAAAACAAAACACTATCCAGTACCTTGGTTGTAGCGGTGCCTACTGGCTTACAGTGAGTGACCATCTCATCAGATGCAACGTTAACGAACTCTGCTTCGGGTTTGAGTTCGATGAAACTGCATCCTGTAGCACCCAGCATAGATAGCGCGATCAGGTAACTAATTTTTTTCATTATGTGATTCCAATGTTCCAATAGGTAAATAAATGGTGTTGTAACTCTAAACAACGGGCACTCTCTCTAACACTACCCGATCGGTACAGAAAAATGGACCTGTCATTTGGCATGATCTGACATGTACAGGTAATTTATAAAGGTTCTATAAGGTTATTCGTTATCCTGAGGTTAGATTTAACATATAATATTGTTTATTTTTTTGTGAGTAAATCTGGGATTCATTGATGAGTTTAAAAGCATACGAACTTGGGCCGTTAATAGTATTCGCACCTAATGGGGTAACCGCTAAATCTTTTGCTGCTCCGCAGATCCGGCCTAGCAGTGAATGGCGCAACTCTGTCTCTGACTGGGTGGCTTTGATGGCAACGCGACGCTCAGATCTCGATCACCTGATTGATCCTGATAAAACTGAACCGTATATCCACACGCAACAATGAGTCGTGCCCGCATCCAGTTGATGAGTGACTTTTATACTATTTCATAAAGGGGGCGGTCATTTAATCCATTGTTTCGTCTAGTGCTGAATAACTTTATTATTACGATTAACGAATATTTGGTTATACATTGATCAAATTAGTATGAACTTACTAGATTCTAGTACTTATAATCCGTAACCTAATTGTTGTAGAGTGAGAGTGATTATGCAGGCAACCAGGTGGGGTGAATCAATAAATGACTTTCATCCGCGCGCAAGCCGCTTCGTGTTTGCCGATGGCTTGTGGTATTTTCAAACGCGAGAAGAGGGTGTGCTCGGCCCCTTTAAAACGCAGCAAGAGGCTGATGAGGGATTAAGTAGCTATCTTATGGATCTGCTCGACCAAAATCGTATTTTTGCCGCGTAGTGGAATCTACTGACGACTTCCCCCTTCACGATCTTTTTTCAGGGTTTCTGTGTTATTAATTTCATAACGCCCTGTTTGGCATGACAGAAAGTCGGCTTTCCTCACTCTATCGTGCGTTACCCTTCAAATAATCAATGTTAATATAACCTTAAAATACTCCACACTGTATCACCACTGTTGCAATGTCGTTGTTGATACTGGAAGGAGTTCCAGAACTGTTAGGGTTGTCTATGCTAAATTTTTATCCAGGTAACCGAATGGAAGACCTGGTAACGCTGCTGAATAAGTTACTTGAAATTCCTTCTCCAAACGTTCTCGCTGAAGATATTATTGTTGTTCAGAATCAGGGGATGCATCACTGGCTCTCATTGGAGCTTGCCAGTCGTCGTGGCGTAATTATGAATACCCGATTCCCGCTGCCAGGAGGTTTCTTTTGGAGCCTTATAAAAGCGGTAATTGGTGATGAGGCAATCCCGGAAGTATCGCCTTACAGCCGGGAAATACTCACTTGGGCAAACTTTGAAGTGCTCGGTGAGCGCGGTTTCATCAATCATGAGCACTGTGTCGAACCCAGGAATTATTGGATTAACTCGACTACCGGAGAAGCTGACGATCTGAAACGGTTTCAGTTAGCAAAAGAGCTGGCAGATCTGTTTGAACAATACCTGATATATCGCCCGGATTGGGTTGGTGCCTGGGAGAGTTCTGAGGTAGACGAGTGGCAGGGGCTGTTGTGGCAGGGGGTCAGGAAAAAACTGGGCGACCACCCATTGCTACTGATTGATAAAGCCGTCGGTCTGTTATCTTCTTATAAAACCAAACTGCCTCCTCGTATTTTTATTTTTGGTCTCAATGCGTTAGCCCCTCTGTGGATGGACTTTTTAAAGGCGATATCAGCGCATACTGAGGTTCACTTTTTTATGTTGAATCCGTCTGATGAGTATTGGGGAGACCTTAAAAGTGAAAAAAAACAGGTTAGGGAACGGGCTCAATGGTTTGGTCGTGGCAGCAGTTTGTCGGCCATCTATGACGATATCGGCAATCCACTCTTGGCTAACCTGGGTCAACAGGGGCAAGAGTGTCTGAAGCTTATCTGTGAACGCTCAGACTCAGAGATTCCCCTATTTTACAGCGCCGGACGTGACTCTCTCTTACATTGTGTACAAGATGATATTCTTACACTTAAAAATCGCAAAGAGCTCCCTGAAAGCCAATCTGACGACAGCATTTCTATCGTTTCGTCCCATAGCGCCTTGCGAGAAATTCAGGTTCTGCATGACTGGCTGTTAATGCAGTTTAAAAATGACGCCACACTGACACCCAAAGATGTGTTAGTAATGAGCCCTCAGGTTGAAAACTACGCGCCCTATATTGACTCGGTCTTTCGTCGTGGTTGGCATCATCCATCGGAGCTTAATGTTCAGTTGCCCTGTTCAATAGCAGACCGAAAATTAAGCGATGCAGAGCCCTTAATTCAGGCGTTTATAGAGTTACTGACATTGCCTGATAGCCGGTTTCAAGTTAGTCAGATTTTAGGATATCTGCGATTACCTGCAGTACAGAACAAGTACGGTATCGCCAATGAAGAGGTAGACCGTTACGTTAGATGGCTAAACGCTGCTTCCATTCACTGGGGGCTCGATGATAACCACAAAGAAAAACACTCAGGGGCCAATAAAGACAGTAACCGTTTTACCTGGAAACAAGGGCTAGATCGCCTATTGATGGGGTTTGCCTATGGTGACGCCGAAGAGATCTATACCACGGCGACAGGTGAAAGGAGGTTGATGCTGCCATGGGTTGAGGGTGATGATGCAGAACAATTGGGTAAACTTATTCGCCTGATAGAGCAACTTTCATTGTATTCCATCGAGTTAAACAAGAACCGTTCGCCAGTGCAGTGGCACCAGTTTTTGCTATCCATGGTAGAGAATTTGTTTGAAGTTGATAT
>JBFKTM010000382.1:0-3981 GCA_041636295.1 Oleiphilaceae bacterium | reverse complement strand
ATATTTTGAACCAGATATAGCCTTTCTATTTACCGATGCGGTGGGCTCTTCGTGTCCACCACTTTGGTATTATTTCTTGTATATTAATAATCAAAAACTTCCAGATATTTGAATCACTAGACATCACCCAACCAATTTGGCTGAAAGAGGCAAATAGTCGTCTTGTAATGGTCAGAATCTAATTGGAATACTGCTTACGCTATACCCTTCAAAATGTATCTAAGCCCCATAAAGGTAAAGTTCACTTGGCTTAGTTACTGAAATTGAAAGTTACTTGTTCAATAGAGGGTTGTATGAAAAGAATATCGACGTGGAAAAAAACTCTTTCCTCTTCATTAATACCACTGATGCTTATGGGGGGAGCTTCACTGGATGTTGCGGCAGAAGAGCAGTTTGAAGGTGGCACACCTGGCCCGAGAAACTGTTTGTTTAGACGAGGGCCTCACAGTGCTGACCCTTATATCAATTCTGCCTATCCTGATGCAAATGTCTATTACTGGGCGGCAGTATTTACTATGCCGGAAGGTTCTAAGCTCACATTAAATGCTGAGTTTGCCCACTCTCGTTATCAGTCATTAATTAGTTATGACGAAAAAGGTGTTCCCCAGCAGTCACTGGCTGACTACCTGATTAAACCGGAAAAAGGTGCTGTTAATCCCTATCGAATCGGAGCGGATAGACAGTTTGAGCAGCGGGATTTTAAGGTCGAAGTTTTACCGGTCGCTCCTGATAAGAGTAAAGAAACGATTGGTACGTATCAGGAGCGAGCGGTATTCAATAAAACGTCAAACACGATCGCCGCGCCCATCAATAAAACGGGTCAGCAAATTTTACTCTATCGCATCTATTTGCCAGATGAAGGGACTGCGCCAACCGGTGGTGTCTCACTGCCAACACCTGAGTTAACGTTGAAGAGCGGTAAAGTATTGAATGGTGAAGAAGCGTGTAATGCGCTGAACACCAATGCAATGGCTAAAATTTCGGCCGACGCTATTGGTATTCCGGTGAGTAAATATCGAATGCTGGTTTCTCAACCAGACAAGCCAGACACCTGGCCGGCCAAAGAGAAACCAGAGTGGCATATTCAGTTGGATCGTAAGGCATTGTTAGGTATTTATACGGGTGATATTGATCCAGATGCTCGACGCAGTGAAGGGGGATTCTTTCCTAATTTGGATAACCAGTATGTGCGCACAGTTATAAACCGTCGTCACGGTAAGGTGCTTATGCTTAGAGGGAAAATGCCGACGACGCCCCGTACATACTACGGTGATGAGAAAGCACAGGGCGACACTGATATGCGCTATTGGTCGATTTGTTCGAACCAGAGTTTTGCCAATACGCGTGTTAATGACTGTTTATTTGATGAGGAAGTTCCTCTTGATAAAAATGGTTTCTATACGATCGCGGTGAGTCGTGCTGAAGACCGACCACGAAATGCGGTGAAGCGCTGTGGCATTGCGTGGTTGCCTATGGCTGATGATGGCGATGGCATGTTTGATGAGGACGTGAGTATCGTACAGATAAGGAATATGTTATCTAACCCTGAATTTAAACAGGGCATTATCAATATCCAAAAAGATGGCGATATCGAGAAAGTAATGGGGCCTTATTTACCCAAGGGATTTTATATTCAGCCCAATATTATGGAGTCACTATTTCCCTGCGATCAGTTATAAATCATACGGGTTGATTGTAAATTCACCGATTGTTCGATCAGTGAATGTTAAGAGATTATGAATCTTTCATCGCCTTTCGGAATTGGGTTGGTGTGTTGCCTGTCCAACGACGAAAGGCGCGGGTAAAGCTACTTTGATCCAGAAAACCGAGCATATACGTGAGTTCATTAATTGAGATAGAGGGTATCTTCAAGTAGCGTAACGCCAGATCTTCCCTTACGACATCGAGCAGGGTCTTAAATGTAGTGCCTTGTTCTGCCAGTTTTCGGTGTAAATTTCGTGTACTCATGTTGAGCTGTGAAGCAATTTTATCCTGGCTCACCTCGCCACTTGGTAATAGTGTGAGAATCTGTTTCTTCACACGAATGCCAATGTCTTCATGGGCCATTCGTTTCAGGTAGTCATTGAGCAATTGATCGTGAATTTCTGCCAGTTCTGAGTTGGCTGCAGGCAGCGATTTGTCGAGTATCTCCCCCTTGATTCGGATGATATTCTTATTGGCGCCAAAATGCACCGGACATTTAAAAAAGTCAGTAAAACGTTTTGGCGAGGGAGGCGTAGGGTGACAAAATTGAACCTCTATGACGGCTTCATCAGCTTGCCCGAGAATATCGCGAAACGTTTTAACGGCTAATGCCATAAACGCGTCTAAAGGTTCTGGTGGGCATAGGTTCGGTTGATTAAGGGTTACAAATCGAACAACTAAGTCTCCCGATTCCTCTGAGGCTGATACTGTTGCGATTGTCGATACAATTTTTGCATAGCGAACAATACGGTTAACGCACTCTTTGATCGTTTCACTTGATTGCAGTGCAAATAAAAGTGCACTCAGATGGGTGGGAAATACATAGTTTGCGACAGTTAAACCAAAAGCGGAATCACCAGTTTCGGCCACTGCATGTTTCCAAAGTTTCCACATAGTGGTCACAGGAATGCGACTATCCGGGTTCCTGAATTCTGCACGATCTACATCTACTGCATCAAAAATAGGGGCGGGATCGACGCCTTCACCCTGTAATGCTCTCTCTATCGCCAAAGCCCAGGTTGCAATAGTGGTATGTGTGTTATCAGTCGCTAGTTCTTTCATTGCTAATTTAGCCAAGGTTGTCCGGCAGAGTCAAAAAGTCGGCCATAAATGGCCAGAACCTATTTATAGGCAGCGCTATCTTAGCGGCTGTCATCATTCTAAATCAATTGACTATTAAGTCTAGCAAAGGGCTTGAAGGGGTCGTTGGTACGAATGCCAAAAACAAGTAGAAAAAGCACAGTTGTTGTGGAGTGCAATCAGATGAACAAAAGAACAGCGCCATGTCCGGCGTTTCAATGCATACGGTTTCTGCCGTTGGTCGCCGCATTAGGCTACCCGGTAAGCAGCTATAGCGTGACCTTTGAGTTAGCCAATGGTGAAATAAATGGTCGAATTGATACCAGTCTATCTGCTGGTTTGAGTGTTAGTACCGCCAATCCTGATATTGATTTAATTCCAACAGCCTATGGTGGTCGTGCTGGAGGAATTAATGGTAATGATGCTCGACAGAACTTCGAAAAAGGTGATGTGATTTCCAATGTGTATAGAGGCACCACCGAGATTTCACTAAATTATCAAAATTATGGTGCGTTTGTCAGAGGGAAATATTGGTATGACCACTGGCTAGAAACCAAGAACGGTCGCTTCAAAGATTTTGATGACAGTGGTTTTGATAACCTTGCGAAATTTAAAGGTGTCGAGTTGATGGACGCCTATGTGTGGGGTGAGTTCAATGTCGCCGACCGCCCACTGGATATTCGTATTGGTAAACAGGTGGTTAATTGGGGGGAAAGTACCTTTATTCAGGGCGGAATCAACGTTATTAACCCTATTGATGTTAATGCTATTAACAAGCCTGGGATTGAGATCAAGGAAGCATTAATACCGGTTAATATGATTAATGCGTCACTTGGGATTACTGATAATTTGACAGTGGAGGCCTTCTATCAACTTGAGTGGCAAAAAACCGTACTACCGGGTTGCGGTACCTTTTTCGCTGGCAACGATGTCATGCAGCCAGGTTGTGGCCCTGCGTATGCGGTGTCGGGTTTAACCGAGGAGCAACAGGAGAACATGTCTCTGGTTAATCCAATGTTACCTTCATTTTCTAATATGGTTATTGAGCGTGAAGAAGATGATAAACCGTCCGACAGCGGACAGTGGGGGGTGTCGTTCAGATATTTTGCTGAGTAGTTAAATAATACAGAGTTTGGCTTTTATTATATTAATTACCATAGTCGATTACCTTATATGAGCGCGATTGCTGCCGATTAT
>JBFKTM010000381.1:0-3982 GCA_041636295.1 Oleiphilaceae bacterium | reverse complement strand
CGTGCTGCAAGCGTCTCAGCAGGCATCCATGAGGTTATCGAGGTAGCACCACGGTTCGCGTAGATGAGGCCGACGGGTACACCGGTATCGCGCTGCAACTTCATTCCAAAGAAAGAAGCCGTTGCAGAAAAGGTCGCTGAAATCGAAGAAACGCAGATGCGTAAAGTGACCAAAAAAGAGAAAGATGAGTTTAAAGAGCAGATTACCCACGAATTACTCCCCAAAGCTTTTACCCGCTCACGAATGACCTATGCTTATTTGTCCCCCAAAGACGGCTTTCTGATTGTAAATGCCTCATCAGCAAAAGCCGCTGAAGACATCACTAGCTACCTGCGAAAGACTATCGGTTCCTTACCGATCCGCATCCCAACAGTCAACCAGGCACCCGCGTCAGTCATGACCAACTGGTTAGCCAAAAACACCCTTATTCCGACTGGATTCGAAGCCGAACCAGAGTGTGAGTTGCGTGATATGGGCGAAGAAGGTGGCGTTGTGCGTTGTAAAGGCGTCGAATTGGATGGTGAAGAGATCAGCACTCACCTTGAAGCCGGTAAGCAAGTCGTTAAACTGGCCATGACCTGGGAAGAGAATATTTCATTCCTGTTGAATGAAGATTTATCCATCAAACGACTTAAGTTCGGTGATGTCATGCAAGAGCAGTTAGACGACTCCGGAGCCGACGACGCCGCCAGCAAGTTCGATGCAAGCTTTGCCATCATGTCCATGGAGTTCGCCAAGCTACTGCCTGCGATTATCGAGGCGTTTGGTGGCGAAGATAAATCAGCGATAATTGAATAGAACAAATAACTAGTTACAAGCTACAAGCTACAAGCTACAAGCTACAAGCTACAAGTATAGTCTCACACCGCTTTGTAATTCTTGTAACTTGTAACTTTCAACTTGTAACTTTCAACTTGTAACTTACTACTTTAACTTCTCCCGCTGCCACTCATCCTTAGGAACATTGAGTGGCAGTCGTAAGGCCATCACCTCTTCTTCAGGGTCCCACTTGGACTCAAAGCCAAGCTTAGTGGCCAAACCAAGCATGGGTTTGTTGTCAGGCAGTACCGAACCGATCATTTCTACGGTGCCTTTAGACTTACAGTAGTCGATCATTTTATTCATCAGTGTATAGCCTAAGCGTTCTCCCTTTAGTTCATCACTCACCATGACCGCAAATTCACATTGCAGATTATCAGCATCCGTCCACACCCTCACCGTACCCAATGTCTCGTTTCCTTTGCCACTCTCCTTTGGCGCAGTAGCAACAAAAACCATCTCACGGTCGTAATCAATTTGAACCATTTGAACCAGCTCATCATGAGTAAAGGATTTTCTATAGTGGAAAAAACGGAAGCGAATAGACTCCGGTGATTGCTTCAAATGGAACTCAATATGAGCCGGCTCGTCCTCACCACTGACGGGCCGCAACTCCACACGACGTTTTGACTTGGGTAATGTGATCCACTCGCATAACTGCTGAGGATAGGGCTGAATAGAGAGCTTGGCAGGCAAACCCAAGTCGATCGCCACATCAACGGCGACCACGCCATCTTTATTAAATAGCAATGGAAGGATTTCCAACCCTTTAATCTCAGGGATATCTACCACGATCTGCGATAACGTAATTAACGTCTCACTAACGGCTTTGATATCTTGCGCAGGTCGATAACTATACTCTTTTAGCAATTGGTACATGTAAGTCTGACTAAGCAGGTCTTTTGCCAACACCATGTTTAATGGCGGCAACGCGACGTGTCGATCGGTCATTACGTTAACACTGGCTCCCGCCGCTCCACAGACCACCAACGGCCCCAACATCGGATCACGGGTGATACCGAGGCTAAATCCTAGACCGCCAATATGCAGGTGAGAACGATGAACCGAAAAGCCAAGAAAACCACTGTTAGGAAAGTGCTCTTTATACTGCTGAAACAGCTGCTCGCATGAAGAGATGATAGTGTCTTCTTCATTTAAGCGTCGAATCGTCGTCTTATAACGCCCTCGCCCGGTTTTCTCTTCAAGAAACGGATGACTGCTCTTTTCATGGAGAAGCGTAATATTAATCGGCCCGCCCTTCTCTCGGAACGTTTCAACCACCTCTTCAACATCATCACAATACCAGGTCTCAACCGTCGGGATACCATAGTCGGCAATAAGTTGCCGAGCCTCTTTATTGGAGAGGTGGTTCCTGCCATTTCGCAGGGCGTTCGTAACAATATTTCTGGCGTCTGACCGGTCAACCGTGTGATCACTATAGGAAGAGGGCGTCTCCTTCAATAAACGCTGACTACGCTGGTGGTTTACCAAGTGCATAAACGCTTTAATGGCTTTTTCCGGCGAGAAAAATGTCGGGATACCCGCCTCAAAAAAGGCTTCACGCGCATCCAAAATGGTGCTCTGGCCGAGCCAGCAGGTGAAGACATTGAGCCGCGTTTTTTTCGCTTTGGTAATAACCGAGTCGGCAATCTGCAAGCTGTCTTCGGTCAACGATGGCGCATACATCACCAACACATTGGAAACACCCGGATCTTTAGATAATATCTCTATCACCTTGGCATAAGTCTCTGGCGTCGCGTCATAATTAAGGTCGATTGGGTTTTTTCGAGTCCAATAGGGCGGCATCAATTCCGCTATAGCAGAGATGGTTTTTTCCGACAGTTCAGCCAACTCCCCCCCTAAGCTTGCCAGTCTATCAACCGCCAAGACATTAGGACCTAACCCGTTACTCATGATTGCCAGGGTTTCCTTACGTACCGGTTTCATTCGGGTAAGTGTTTCAAGCGCGTCAAACATCTCATCGGCACCATTAACCCGCAACACCCCTGCTCGCCTGAATAAGGCATCAAAAACAGCATCCCCATCGGTAATACCGTCAGCTAAGGGGACGGGCTCCCATTGAGACTCTGGAACTCTGCCACTTTTAATTCCAATAACAAGCTTACCTCGTGATGCCGCTCTAACTGCTGAAATAAAACGTGAAGGATTGGGAATCATTTCAATATGAAGCAGAATCGCTTTTGTATTGCGGTCTTGGGCCAGATAATCAATCAGGTCATCTGGGTCAATATCCATATTGTCTCCCAGCGTCAAGAAGTGTGAGAACCCCACACCACGACTAAACGCCCAGTCGATCACCGCACTGGCAATGGTTCCAGACTGACCTATAAACGCGATTTTACCCGGTAAGGCCCCCATATGGAGGTAAGTTGCATTTACTTTATTCCTCGGTGCCATGATACCAATGGTATTCGGCCCTAGTATTCGTATACCTGACGCTTTCGCTGCATCGCGAACAGAGTACATCAGGGGCCTGCCACTCTTGCTGTGGGTTCTGGACAATCCCCCCGTGAGTATCATAGCGGTTTTCACACCTAAATGCCCAAGCTGCTTAACGGTGCGAGGAACCGACTCCGGTGGCGTACATACAATTGCCAGATCAGGTGTAATCGGCATTTTACTTACTTTCTTGAAGCAAGGAATACCATGTACATTGTCATACTCTTTTGGATTAACGACCAATAACTTACCAGGGTAGTCAGAAGACAAGAGGTTTCGTAGAACAATGCCCCCCAAGCTCTGGGAACGTTCAGAAGCCCCCAGAACAACAATCGATTTAGGGTTAAACAGGGCATCAAGATGTCGAGTACTCACTTTCGTCTCCTAGACAAAGGTCGCAATTCCAAAAGAGGGTGTATTCGTTAGGTTATTCGTAAATGCGCTTGAACTGTACGACAGATATTTTCTCCACAATACCGCCCGCGGCTCAACGTTTCCGTTTATAAGCAGCCGCTTCAGAACAAGATTTTAAGTAACTACTGACCCACTCAATACTACAATTCCGTCATTCTGCAACTTGATCGCAGAATCTATATATCCGAAAGATGGATCCTACGGTCAAGCGGTAGGATGACGCAGGGGGAGTCGTTACGATTACGAATAACATTATCTTACTATAGCCGGTTAATCGACCTGATTAGTT
>JBFKTM010000380.1:0-4016 GCA_041636295.1 Oleiphilaceae bacterium | reverse complement strand
AGTCCTCGGGCCGGCAGTTCAAGCAGTTGCTCTATTCTTCCCCGCATTTCACGAGCAGCCTTATTGGTAAAGGTGACCGCCATGATACTGGTAGGCGTGAGACGCTCCACCTCCATCAACCAGGCAATGCGGTGCACCAGCACGCGTGTTTTCCCACTTCCAGCCCCGGCCAAGACCAATAGATTTCGAGCGGGAGCCGCCACGGCCTGCCGCTGCTCGTCGTTTAGGGAATCAAGAATATGGGAAACATCCATTCAGTTAGACCTGTAAAAATAATATTCTAATAACTAATAATTAAAAAAATTACGTCCCTGCGTGTGCGTTATCAGGTACGTCCTGTGTACTTTAAAAGGTTTGCATTAGACCTCGCAACCATCTTTGGGCTGTTCACACAGCAGGATTCAGAAGCGCGAGTAAACGTGGTATCTATCATAACAACATATCAATAAGTTATGAGTAACTAATCACAGTTTAACAACTCATATCAAGCGGTACATCCGTCAAAAAAGTTAGAATGGGCTTTACTATCCACCCTGCACTATTAATGGTCACAACCAGCGACCTCATTGATCCAACCATTGCAACCGACCAATGACATTAATAAGCAGCGTGGAACATTCATCTAACGTATTGCATTATCCCAAACGCTGCAGACAACATCGACAGGGTTAAGGTTAAAAAGGGAATTATAACAAGATGACACTGCCAGTAGAGCGCCATCCGTCACCGGAATTGCGTTTAATGACGGAATTTTCAGCTCCCAAGCGTACGTCTATTCTGTTGCATCAATTAAAAGCCGTCTATAACGAATCTTCATCGTTATTTTTTATCTCTTTCATCTGCTCGGTTCTGGTAGCAGCATTGCTCTGGGGTGAACATGCAGATCAACGCCTGTTAGCCGGTTGGCTATTCTCTTCGGCCCTGGCATCGCTGTTTCAAGTCAGCCTGATCGCCTTTTTTAAAACGGTTTCAAAAAAAGCATTCAGTGCGCCTTTTTGGCAAAACCTGTTTTTAGTCGGCACACTCATTAGTGGTGCCCACTGGGGGTTTGCCGCCCTCGCCCTGCAATCGGATACACTTGATGTGACAGGTTTGGTCGCTTCGGCAGCGGTGGGTGGGCTGCTGGTCTACGGCACCACCGTATTTACCATGAATCTCAAAGCCTTTTTCTGCTTTGCCACCCCACCTCTGGCGGGCTTATTGATCCACACACTGCTAAAAATAGAGAACTACGGATTCCCTTATCTGGTCATCAACCTGATGTTCGCGGGCTTTGTCAGTTATAGCGCTTACCGCAATTACATTAACTGCAAAAACTCTCTGATAAAAGCGCTGGAAAACGAATCATTAATTCAATATCTCGATAACGCCCGACGCGTTGCAGAAGCGTTGAACGAACAGCTCAGCAACGAAGTATTCAGCCGTGAAGAGGCCGAAAAGAAGCTGATCACTGTGCAGAAAAACCTGGAGCAACGGGTCGAACAAAGAACCCGTGATCTGACGGAGTCAAACGAGCGGCTTAATCAACAAGTGATACTACGTAAAAGCATCAGTGATGCCTTGGTGAAAAGCCAGACACGCCTATCCCAGGCGATTGAAGCGTCACAGCTAGGCTTGTGGGATTGGGACTTGATAACCGGCACGGTCTATCAATCAACCTTTCATGATGCCTTTAAACAACGAGAGCTGACTTCAGTCGATTTTATCGCTAACTTGAAACGGGTCATTCACCCTCAAGACTACCAGATGGCCAAACAAGCACTCACCCAGTATCTAAAAGGTGAAATTGATAACTACCAGGTGCAGTACCGAATCAAAACTGAAAAGCGCGGCTGGCTGTGGGTTGAAGACTGTGGCAAAACCGTAAAAGTCGACAAAGAAGGCAGCCCACTTCGAATGCTAGGTACTCGGCGTAACATTAACTCCGAGAAAAAGCGGGATGAACAGGTCCGTCTGGCGAAATCAGTATTCGATCATACCTCGGAAGGAGTTTTCGTGCTTGATGCCCGTTTTCATTTTGTTGCGGTCAATCCCGCCTTTCGCACGATCTCTGGTTATGAGAATCATGAACTGGAAGGGCGTTTTTTTATCGAGCTGAGTAATACGCCCCAAAAGTTTAAAGTGTTTAATCAGGCCAGAGCCCATCTTGAGACGGAGGATCAGTGGCAGGCTGAACTCTATGAGAAACGAAAAGATGGCAATTACTTTCCCGCCTGGATTCAAATAAATGTGATTCGAAACGAACAGGGCGATATCGACTATTATGCTGGCTTATTATCAGACATTTCGGCCCGTAAAGAAGCGGACGAAAAACTAAAATATCTCTTAAACTACGACGACCTCACCGGCTTATCAAACCGTTCACTGTTTCGAGACCGCCTGCACAACGCTGTTGTACGTGCACGACGCGGCAATGCAGAATTCTGTCTGGTGGTTATCGATATTGATCGCTTCAAACAAATCAATGACAGCCTCGGGCACGAAACCGGCGATTACCTGTTGAAGGAGGTGGCACTGCGCATCTCCCGTACCATTGACAGTGCAGACACCATTGCCCGCCTTGCCAGTGACGAGTTCGCACTAATCCTTAAAAGTGAGTCGGAAGACCAAGTCTCCACTCAAGCAGAGCAACTATTAAAAGCACTGTCGGCCCCCTATTTCGTGGATGAAAATGAACTGCTGATTTCCTGTAGCATCGGTATCTCGCAACTCCCCAAAGATGCGCTGGAATTGCAACCGCTGCTACAGAAGGCGATTATGGCCACACAGCAGGCTAAATATCTCGGCGGCAATAATTTCCAGTTTTATAGCAGTGAGCTGCAAAACCTTTCTCAATATCGCCTGGATATCGAAGGAGAGCTTCGTAAGGCGATCAAGAATGAAGAACTGGAGGTATTCTTTCAACCCAAAATCAATGTTCGCTCCAACTGTATTGAATCGACCGAAGCCCTGGTACGTTGGCGACACCCCTCAAGAGGGCTTATTTCGCCAACAGAGTTTGTGCACATTGCCGAAGAGAGCGGGCTGATCACCGACATTGGGCAGTTCGTTTTAATGCAGGCTTGTCAACAGGCTAAACAGTGGGCAGACAACGGTATCGCAACCATCAAGGTCTCCGTTAATATTTCAGCGCACCAGTTGCGCCACGCCAGTCTGATTCATACCGTAAGCGATGCATTAAAGAAAACAGGTCTACCGGAACGCCAGCTGGAGTTAGAGCTGACCGAAAGCGCCCTTATGGAAAATCTCTCGGCGGCAACAGAACTATTAAAAAAACTCTGTGCCATGGGGATACAGATCGCCCTTGATGACTTTGGTACCGGCTACTCATCTTTAAGCTATCTAAAACGCTTTCCGGTCGATTCTCTTAAAATTGATCGCAGTTTTATCCGGGATATCGAAAACGCATCCGAAGATGCCGCCATTGCCAAAGCCATTATCGTCTTGGGACACAGTCTGAAGCTCAAAGTGACGGCAGAAGGTGTTGAAAACAAAGCGCAGTATGATCTGTTGAAACAACTGGGGTGTGACGTTGTTCAAGGCTACTACATCGCTAAACCGCTTTCAGCATGTGATATGACTGAAATGCTCAAAGCGCAAAAAACGCAGGCCTCTTTATTAGTTTAAGAGGCTACCCTATCAGTCAACCCTCACTGGACCCCATGATACACGCCCCCAATTTGCTTAACTATTCTCACCCACATTTCAAAAATGCCAACTCTGTCACTTTATTTTAATAAAACTCCTATAACGTAGTCACGAATGCACGAAATGCACGAAATGCACGAAATGCATGGAATCATTCGTTGCCATAGGAGAATAGGTGCGCATGAATAACAACAATAACGCCCACGTTGAAACCGCCCCAGAACTAGTCGATATATTTATGGACTTCAGCGAGTTCGACTTCAAAACCAAAGACAAATCTACCGCTCAACAACGACTTGCCGCAAGACGGGCAATAGAGCAGCATTTTGAAAAAAAACGGTTGGAGCATGATATCCAAGACTACTGGT
>JBFKTM010000379.1:0-4034 GCA_041636295.1 Oleiphilaceae bacterium | reverse complement strand
GCTCCTTGCTCCTTGCTCCTTGCTCCTTGCTCCTTGCTCCTTGCTCCTTGCTCCTTGTCTTTTATATCGTAGTATCTAATGCTCTAGGCCCCATCAATTCATATAACAATTGCTCTCTTTCCATTGCCAGGCGCCTGATTTCTGAAAAGGAGAGTTGTTCGCTAAGCCTTTGGCATAACGTGAGCGTTTGTTGATCAAACCGTTCATAACTTTCAATCGGATTGTCGGAGGAAATGGTTTTAGACAGGTCAGCAATAGCGGCGCTCAGTTGGGTGAGAGCTTTATCATACTCATTACTCATAACTTGGATAGTCTTCTCTATATAACAAAGCCGTAAGTTTCTATTTAATATGGTTATAACACCCGCAAAGCGGGCATCTTTTCATCGATCTCACAGGTTAACAATGTGATCATTCTTGTTTTTTGATCAGAGTCAGTAATTGTGGAGTTAAACTGTGCCTACATTAGATTTGAGTTAAGCGGTCAACCGTTTGTGGAGGTGAGTTATCGGGATAAAAGGGGAGAAACGGTTTTAGAGGGGATAGGGGCGGTTAACAGATAAGAACAGAGAGTGAGTATTTGTTATCAAATACTCACCAAGAAGGCAAAGCAATTATTCAAATTCGGCGTTGTGATAGATGTCTTGCACGTCATCGCAGTCGTTAAGCATGGAGATCAGCTTCTCAAACATCTCTACATCATCACCGCTTAACTGTGTTGCAGTTTGTGGGATGAAGGTGATTTCGTCCATTTCAAAATCGATATCAGGCATCGCCTCTGTGAGCGCTGTCTTTGCCTTAAAGTATTCGGTATTGGGCGTGAGTACGGTAATCATGCCGTCTTCACACTCAATATCTGACACATCAACCTCGGCCATCATCAACGCTTCCAGTGTGGCCTCTTCATCTTCTCCTTTAAAGACAAAAATAGCGTTGTGATCAAACATATGCGACACCGCACCAGGGGCTCCCAGTTTACACTTGGTTTTGGTAAAGCACTGGCGTACATCACCAAAGGTACGGTTGTTGTTGTCGGTGAGGCAGTCTACGATGACCATGCTGCCGCCGGGGCCAAAGCCTTCGTAGCGTGCTGCGGCGTAATCTTCACCGCCACCGCCTTTGGCCTTGTCGATAGCCTTTTCGATCACGTGGCTTGGCACCTGGTCTTTTTTGGCGCGATCAATCAAGCTTCGCAGTGACAGGTTACCCGCTGGATCAATTCCGCCAGATTTGGCACAGACGTAAATTTCACGGCCGTATTTACTGTAGACTTTGGCTTTGGCGTCAGACGTTTTAGCCATTGATTCTTTGCGATTTTGGTAGGCTCTACCCATTGCTATTTACTCTTAATTACACTTTATAGATGAATTGCCTGTAATTTTAATGGGATCATTGGGGATTTCCAGTGTTATTTCGCTGCTATAGTCTTCTTGCTGCGGGGTTTGTGACCCCTGGCAACGTCACCGGAGCGTTGGCCATCATGGTGACCGACTTTTGGTTTCTTGGGTTTCTTGGGTTTTTTCGGCGCTCGGTCAATACGAGAAACAGGCACCTCGTGGCTCGGTTTAAAGCCGTCAATCAGCTTACGGTCAAGCAGTTGACCAATCAGGCGCTCAATACTGGCCAGCTCCTTGGTTTCATCAGCGCAGACTAGCGAGATTGCCTGGCCACTGGCTCCGGCTCGACCGGTACGACCAATACGGTGCACATAGTCCTCCGCGACATTGGGTAGATCAAAGTTGACCACCTGTGGCAACTGGTCAATATCCAACCCTCTGGCAGCGATATCAGTCGCTACAAGTATGCGAACAGAGCCATCTTTGAAGCCTGCCAGTGCTTTGGTGCGTGCGCCCTGGCTTTTGTTGCCGTGTATGGCAGCTGCTTTAATATTGGCCGCTTCCAGCTGTTTGGTGAGTCGGTTGGCTCCATGCTTGGTGCGGGTGAAAACCAATACCTGCTGCCACTTGTTATCCAGAATCAGTTTGGTGAGGAGGGCGGACTTTTGCTTCTTGTCGACGGGGTATAGCCACTGTTCTACAGTTTTAGCGGTGGTGTTGCGTGGACTTACGGAAATCTCCACAGGGTTATTCACCAGCCCTTTGGCCAGATTGCGAATCTCATCAGAGAAGGTCGCAGAGAACATCAAATTTTGTCTGTTCTTGGGCAGTAGCGCCAGTATTTTACGTATATCGTTGATGAAGCCCATGTCGAGCATACGGTCGGCTTCATCTAGCACCAGCACTTCAAGGTGCTTAAATCGCACTGCATTTTGATTATAGAGGTCGAGTAGACGTCCCGGCGTTGCCACTAAAATATCAACGCCTTTACGCAGTTTCATCATTTGAGGGTTGATCTTCACACCACCAAAAACCACCGTAGAGCGTAGTGGGAGATTCTTGCCGTAGGTGGCGACACTCTCACCCACTTGGGCGGCAAGCTCTCGGGTGGGTGTTAAGACCAGTGCCCGTACCTGGTTACCCTGGATGCGCTCGCCCTTAGAGAGTCGTTCTAACAAGGGAAGGGTAAAGCCAGCGGTTTTGCCTGTGCCGGTCTGAGCTGCTGCCATGACATCCATGCCTTCGATCACCGCGGGTATGGCCTGGGCTTGTATGGGTGATGGGGTGTCGTAGCCTTGTTCGGCCACTGCTTCAAGGATCGGGGCGGACAACCCCAGGGAGGCAAAGCTCATAGAATTTTCTCTTGTAGGTGCTTTTTAAGAACCGCCCTGTGGGCGGTGGTGCAGCTTACAGGATCTTATTGCCAAGTGCTATCTCGGTTTAGCCTAATCCCTTCCCTGCGTCTTTTTTATTGATCAGTTCAATGCTATAGCCATCGGGATCTTTTACGAATGCAATAACGGTTGTTCCGCCTTTAACTGGGCCGGGTTCGCGGGTTACCTGGCCGCCTTTACTTTTTATGGCATCGCAGGTGGCATAGATGTCATCGGTTTCCAGTGCGATATGGCCAAAGGCGTCGCCGTGGTCATAATCAGCTTGCCCCCAGTTATAAGTGAGTTCAATGACCGCCCCTTCGCTCTCATCGCCATAACCAACAAAGGCCAGGGTATATTGATATTGAGGATTATCTGATTTTCGTATCAGATTCATGCCTAATACTTCGGTGTAAAATGCGATCGAGCGATCCAGGTCTCCGACCCGTAACATGGTGTGAAGAAGTCTCATAATATGGCCTCGTGCAGACTAGTAGAGGTGTATTGGATTCGTTGCCTGATCTGCTGAGAATAGCATAGAAATAACGGCAGAAAAGAAAAAGCCCATCAACCGTCGTATGAGTGTTGATGGGCAAATCCTTGCAAAACTACAAGGAGGAGATGGCATGGCAAACTCAGTGGCTTGCCAAAATCTTTTCCAGTTCAGGAATGCATGAGCCGCAGTTGGTGCCTGCATTGAGGCATTCACCAATGGCTTGCACCGAGCCTAAACCTTTCTCTTTAATACTGGCTTTAATGGTGTTTTCGCCGACACCAAAACAGGCGCAGATGGTTTTACCGCAGTCTTGTCTACCCGCTGGCGGGGTGCCTGAGAGCATGGCCATTCGCTCGTCCGTTTCGACATTCGTTTTATTAAACAGCTCTGCCAGCCAGCCTCGGGTAGGAAGGTCAAGAACCGGGGATATAAACAGGCAACTCTCCAGCATGTCGCCGACAAACCGCGCTCCCCGGTATTTACGCTGTTTAAGATCGGAGTACTCAACCCATTCGGTTTCTGCTTTTTTGTTGTCGCACAGCAGAGCGCGAGCCCAGCCAGAGAGATCATCAATCATGGTTTCGGCAGCCAGTTCATAGCGGTAGAACTTCTGGCCACGTATCTTGACGACATACTGAACGCCTTCAATGGTTAAGGCGCGGCGAGAAAGTAAGAAACCATACCACTGAGGCCGGTAGGGGGCGATAGTAACGGGGGTGTGTTTACTTTCCGGTTGACCGGATAACGGGTCGGTCACCGGGTTTACCAGGGCTCCGACCCGGCCTTTAGAGCTTAGCTGCTCAGTCCAGTGCATTGGTACGAATACATG
>JBFKTM010000378.1:0-4042 GCA_041636295.1 Oleiphilaceae bacterium | reverse complement strand
TCTGGCGTCCCATCTTGAGATGACAATCTCCCTCTTTTAACTGACAGTTTTTATCGCCCTTAACCGACTGATTTTATAATAGATTATGTTAGGTTTACTAAAAGATTGCTGTTTCATTAAAGCGAAGTCGTTTCAAAAATCTAGATTTAAATTGGTGACCTACTTGGTCAATCGTTTTAGGCTGAACAGTTATGTGTCGTTTCAGCGCTAAAGAGCAAAAGGCACCGAAAAATGGCGATGTTTGCCACAAATTGAATATTTCTTAAATTACTAGTCTTACGGGATCTGCATGACGCGCTATATATTCGTCACCGGTGGTGTTGTATCTTCTCTGGGGAAAGGTATTGCTTCAGCTTCTTTAGCGGCAATATTGGAAGCTAGAGGATTAAAAGTAACCATTTTAAAACTTGATCCATATATTAATGTTGATCCGGGCACAATGAGTCCATTTCAACATGGTGAAGTGTTTGTTACGGATGATGGCGCTGAGACCGATCTGGATTTAGGGCACTACGAACGCTACATTCGTAGAACCATGACCAAACGAAATAACTTCACCAGTGGTCGGGTTTACGAAGATGTTATCCGTAAAGAACGGCGTGGTGACTATCTGGGCGGAACGGTACAGGTTATTCCGCATATCACTGATGAAATCAAACGCCGAGTGGTTGAAGGGGCGGGTGATGTTGATGTCGCACTGGTAGAAATCGGTGGCACCGTTGGTGATATTGAATCGCAACCCTTTCTTGAAGCGATTCGTCAGCTCAAAGTCGAAGTGGGCAGCCAGCGAGCGCTGTTTATGCACCTGACTCTGGTGCCTTACATTGCGACAGCCGGCGAGACTAAAACCAAACCAACCCAGCACTCAGTTAAAGAGATGCGTTCGATTGGTCTTCAGCCTGATATCCTGGTTTGTCGCTCTGATCATGAAATTGATGCTTCATCACGTCGCAAGATCGCTCTGTTCACCAACGTTGAAGAAAGAGCGGTTATTCCATTGGAAGATGCCGACAGCATTTACAAGATCCCCTCAATGCTTCACCAACAAGGCCTAGACGACATTATTGTTGAGCGCTTTAATCTGGAGGCAAAACCTGCTGATCTCTCTGAATGGGATGCGGTGGTCGAAGCTGAAGCTAACCCTACCAAGGAAGTAACCATTGCCATGGTAGGTAAGTATATGGAATTGCTGGATGCCTATAAATCGCTGATTGAAGCACTTAAGCATGCAGGCATTCGCAACCGTACCAAAATTAAGACGCTGTACATCGACTCTGAAGACATTGAGCGTGATGGGACCGGGGTGCTAGAGAATGTAGACGCCATTTTGGTTCCCGGTGGATTTGGTGAACGCGGCGTCGAAGGTAAGATTAAAACCGTGCAGTATGCCCGTGAGAATAAAGTTCCTTATCTTGGTATCTGTCTTGGGATGCAGGTTGCGGTTATCGAATTTGCTCGTAATGTGGCCGGAATGGAAGGGGCTCACAGTACCGAATTTACCCAAAACTCTCCTTACCCTGTGGTTGGTCTCATTACCGAGTGGAAAGATGCAACCGGTGCGGTTGAGACCCGTGACGAAGACTCTGACCTAGGTGGCACTATGCGCTTAGGTGGTCAGGAGTGTCGTTTGGTAGAGGGTACCAAGGCTTATGAAAGCTATGGCAAACCGGTCATTATTGAGCGTCATCGTCACCGCTATGAGGTTAATAATAACCTACTACCACGAATGGAAGAGGCTGGACTCAAGATTTCTGGCCGATCTATGGATGGTGCATTGGTAGAAGTGGTTGAAGCGCCGGATCACCCGTGGTTTGTTGCTTGTCAGTTCCACCCTGAATTTACGTCTAATCCGCGTGACGGTCACGGTTTATTTGAAGGCTTTGTAAAAGCAGCCTTTGAAAATGCGAAAAAGTAAGGACGCCAGTAATGTCTAAAGTAATTAATGTTCAGAATATTAAGGTTGCCAATGACCTGCCATTTGTTCTGTTCGGCGGAATGAATGTACTTGAGTCCCGTGATCTCGCAATGCAAATAGCGGAAAAATACGTCGAGATAACCCAGAAACTGGGTATTCCGTATGTGTTTAAAGCCTCTTTTGATAAGGCGAACCGTTCCTCAATTCACTCGTATCGCGGGCCGGGTATGGAGGAAGGGCTCAAGATATTTGAAGAAGTTAAGGCGACATTTAATGTGCCGGTTATCACTGACGTACATGAGCCATACCAAGCGGCACCGGTGGCAGAAGTCTGTGACATTATCCAACTACCGGCATTTCTCGCCCGACAGACTGATCTGGTTGCTGAAATGGCAAAAACCGGAGCAGTCATCAACATTAAGAAACCGCAATTCTTAAGCCCGTCACAAATGGGTAACATCGTTGAGAAGTTTAAAGAAGCGGGCAATGAGCAGATCATTTTGTGCGAACGCGGTAGCAGTTTTGGGTATGACAACCTGGTAGTCGATATGCTCGGTTTTAGAACCATGAAAGAGTGTACTGGCGGTTTACCACTGATCTTTGATGTTACCCATGCATTACAATGTCGTGACCCTATGGGGGCTGCTTCCGGTGGTCGTCGAGGGCAGGTGACTGAGCTGGCGCGAGCAGGAATGGCCGCAGGGTTGGCCGGTCTGTTTTTGGAAGCACACCCAGATCCTGACAATGCCAAGTGTGATGGGCCGAGTGCCTTAAGACTTGAAAAACTCGAGCCATTTTTGCAGCAGATTAAAGCAATTGATGATCTGGTGAAGAGCTTCGAGCCACTTGATACCGAATGAGCAAGGTGTCGGTTTTACCGCCGATATAAGCCCCGCACACATTTTGAGCAATGGGGCTCTACTTGATAACGTTTTTAAATTGTAATTTTGTCGTGATCGGAGACACAAAATAATGGCAAAAATCGTTGATATCAAAGGACGTGAAGTACTGGACTCTCGTGGAAACCCGACTGTTGAAGCTGATGTGATTCTTGAAGGAGGCATTGTTGCAACAGCCTGTGCTCCTTCGGGTGCCTCAACAGGGTCCCGAGAAGCGTTGGAGTTAAGGGATGGAGACAAGTCTCGCTACCTTGGCAAAGGCGTACTGAATGCGGTTGCGGGTATTAATACGACTATTCGTGAAGCTCTCGTTGGTATGGATGCAACGGATCAGCGCGCGCTAGATAATAAAATGCTTGAACTGGATGGCACTGATAATAAGGCCAACCTCGGCGCCAATGCCATTCTGGCGGTATCGTTGGCAGCTGCTAAGGCCGCTGCTCAGTCTAAAGGTGTTGAACTGTACGCGCACATTGCCGACCTCAATGGCACCTCTGGCCAATACTCAATGCCGGTGCCGATGATGAATATTCTTAATGGCGGCGAGCATGCCGACAATAACGTTGATATTCAGGAGTTCATGGTTCAACCAGTAACGGCACCGACTTTTGCAGAAGCTTTACGAGCGGGTGCAGAGATCTTTCATGCGTTGAAGAAAGTGTTGAAAGATAAGGGACTGAACACGGCTGTTGGTGACGAAGGTGGTTTTGCACCTAACCTGGAATCCAATGAAGCGGCCCTGGCTGCGATCAAAGAGGCGATCGCTGCAACAGGGTATGAGCTAGGCAAGGATATTACGTTAGCTCTGGACTGTGCTGCTTCCGAATTTTATGAAAACGGACAATATAACCTTTCAGGTGAAGGTAAAACGTTTGATTCAGAAGGCTTTTCCGACTACCTGGATGATCTGACCAAAAAGTATCCTATCGTCTCTATCGAAGATGGATTGGATGAGAGTGACTGGGATGGCTGGGCTTATTTAACGAAGAAGTCTGGTGATCAAGTGCAGTTGGTGGGAGATGACCTGTTTGTAACCAATACTCGCATTTTAAAAGAGGGTATTGAGAAGAGCATTGCTAACTCCATTCTGATTAAGTTTAATCAGATTGGCAGCTTGTCAGAAACTCTTGATGCGATCAAAATGGCAAAAGATGCCGGCTATACTGCAGTAATCTCACACCGTTCGGGAGAGACTGAAGATACGACGATTGCGGACTTGGCGGTGGGC
>JBFKTM010000377.1:0-4050 GCA_041636295.1 Oleiphilaceae bacterium | reverse complement strand
GATTGGCGATTGGCTCGTTAATCGCGTGTCCACCCAGAACCAAAAAACGACTGCTACGATTGGCTTTCATAACCACTTGGTTACCGCTGGAAAGCCGCACGAATGTCTTTGGGTTAATGACGTGGTTGTCGATACTGATGTTGCCCTCGTAGAGATAGATATAGCCCTGGTAGTCCTCATGTAGCGGTAGGGTCAGTATTTCCCCTTGAGGGACAAGCACGTCCCAATAAATGGGGTGGGTAGCTTGCCCTTTGATCGGGCCTTGCAAGTCGAGATTTTCGAGTGTCAGGTGTCCCGCCAGTATGCTGATTTCAACGCCGTTAGATAACCGAGCGGTAGGAATTTCGTTTTGCTGTATATCTCGATAATTTGCCTTTTGCATTTTGTCCTTCGCTGGAAGGTTGAGCCATAGCTGAAAGCCGTGTAATGCTCCATCTTCCTGCTCTGGCATCTCTGAGTGGATGACGCCGCTACCTGCGGTCATCCATTGAGCACCTCCTGAACTGATTACGCCATTGTTTCCCAGATGGTCTTGGTGTCTGAAGGCTCCTTTTCGCATATAGGTAATCGTTTCAAATCCTCTGTGTGGGTGTGGTGGAAATCCACCGATATAGTCTTTGCTATCATCGCTATTGATCTCGTCTAGTAGTAAAAAAGGGTCTAGATCGATCATGCTGTGACTACCGACAACTCGGTTAATCTTTACACCATCACCATCAGAGACGGCCCTGGCGGTAATCAATTCTTTAATATGACGCGTTTTCATAGTAGGGCTCCTACTGTATTGCCTGTTAGTTCTATTATTGAAGAGGGTGTCCGGTTAAGTACAGGTTTGGACGCCGACCCAAAGGGGCTGAGAAACTACATGACTGGACTGTGCATTGTCCGGTGAGCGGTTTTTGATGCCAATTGATGATCCAGGCTAAAACGGCCCGCGCCGTTGGCAATCAGTAGCAAGAACCCCCCCGCAATGGTGATATTTTTCATAAACATCGTGGCTTGCATCTGGTCGTCAAAATTAGCATGAAACAGCATCGCAGATATCACCGTGAACCCGGCAAGTGCAAAGGCAGTTAAGCGGGTGTGATAACCGGCAAGAATTAACAGCCCGCCACCAATCTCCGTCAAAATCACTAGGGGCAGTAACATGCCAGGCACACCCATTGCCTCCATATACCCTTGAGTGCCCTCATAGCCGCCCCCCAATTTGCTGAAGCCTGCCATAATGAACAGAGTGGCCAGTAGTAGCCGTCCGATTACCTCAATGAGTGCTGTTGTGTTGCTAGTATTACTAATGATGTTATTCATCTATCTTCTCCTTAACTCACAGTATCTGTTGTTGATATTGTTATTATATTTCTAAATAATCGGATTAAAATTGCATATAATTGGAAGAAACTTACTAAAAAGTAGAAATATATGTTTCCTAAAGTGACCTTGGAGCAGTGGCGTATGTTTCATGCCGTGGTTGAACACGGAGGATACGTCCAGGCAGCAGAAGCGCTACATAAGAGCCAGTCGGCGATTAACCATGCGGTACAGAAACTGCAGTCGTTACTCGGTGTTCAGGTATTAGAAGTAAAAGGAAGGAAAGCCGAGCTGACTCCCGAAGGCGAGGTACTATTGAGACGTTCGGCGTTATTGCTGGAAGATGCAGCCCATATAGAAAAAATTGCTGAAACACTGAGTAAAGGTGAGGAGCCTATTGTCAGGGTGGCGGTCGAGGTTATCTTCCCTAATGAGATTTTGCTTCCTTGTTTAAACGAGTTTTCCTCCCTATGTCCTAATACCCGAGTTGAACTACTGGAGACCGTACTTTCGGGAACGGAGGAGCTATTGATAACCGGTGGTACGGATATAGCGATAACGGCCCGTGTGCCCTCTGGATTTTTAGGTGAGCCGGTCTATAACCTTGAGTTTGTTGCGGTAACCCACCCGGATCACCCGCTACAACAGCTAGAACGGCAGGTAACATTGCATGACTTAAGGCAATATCGACAGTTAGTGGTTCGTGATTCAGGAATACAACGAAAATGGGATGCCGGCTGGCTTGGTACTGAACATCGCTGGACGGTCAGCAATATGAGTACATCCATTGAAGCCGTTTGTGAAGGGTTAGGATTTGCCTGGTTACCTAAGCCTAAAATTGAGAGGCAATTGAACGAGGGTGAGTTAAAGCCTCTACCCTTGGAAGAGGGCGGAGTCAGGCGTGTTGAACTCTATCTGGTCTATGCCGATAAAGACAGTACAGGCGTTGCCGCAAAAACCCTGGCAGAGTTGATATTTAGTGCCACTGAAAATAGGTAGTGCATGTCATAATAGGTTTTTACGTTTGGGGATCTCTGATTGAGATTAACGAGAGATTCCAGTGATATTAAAATGGGAGATTTATGGATCGTCTAAAAGGTTTTGTTAAAACATCATTTATTGGTGGTGTATTGGTATTGTTGCCCGTGGTGATATTATTCTTTTTGTTCAATTGGGCGTTCAAATTAGTCACCAACATGATTCAACCACTGACCAACTTGATTGTTAAGAGCAATGGTATGCCCGAGATTTTAGGTGATCTTTTGGCTATCTCCATCATTTTATTAATCTGTTTTGTGGTGGGCAGTATTGTCTCTACCGGTATGGGGGTACTGCTTCATTCGCACTTCGATAAATACCTGGTTCGTATTGCTCCTGGTTACCGCTTAATAAAAGAGATAGTGGGGCAGTTTTTTGGAGATAAGTCGAGTTCACCGTTTGCTAATGGTGAAGTCGCCAGAGCAAAGATTTTTGGCGAAAATTGCAATACCAGTGTTACGGCCATTATTACGTCGCGTCATGATGATGGATGGTATACCGTATTTGTGCCAACCGGGCCGAACCCTACGAGCGGTAATATGTTCCACCTGCCACCAAGTCAGGTGGAAATTTACCCCGATGCCAAGGTTGAAGATATGATGCGTACGATCATTGCGTGTGGAGCGGGTAGCGGTAAATTGTTTAGTCAGGGAAGTAACGAATCACCCAAATAGTTGAAGCCCGGATTTATTGTCCATCGCCTCAGTTCTATCGCTGGATTCTTGATATTTCTATCGGAATCCGGCGTATCGTCACGCCTGTCTCAATTCGTGATTTTTCATGTCCAATTGCGACACTGTATCTCTTCTCGAAAGGGTTATGATTGAGTTAGCAAATGTTATTAGATTAACCCTTTAAAAATAAGATCAAGACTTCATATCTCTATTAGATCCCGGATGGTGTTTTGGGTGTTTATTTTCGGGAACTTCACAGAGCTTATATGTCTCTAAGATCTGTAGGAGACGAAAAATGACTATACGTATAGCAATAAACGGGTTTGGGCGGATTGGACGAAATATCGTACGTGCGCTCTACGAGAATAACTACCGCGATAAGATTCAGGTTGTTGCGATTAACGACTTGGCTGATGTGGCGACCAATGCTCACTTATTGAGAGTTGACTCCGTTCATGGGCACTTTGGCGAAAAAGTCAGTCACGATGGCAGTCATCTGTTTGTGGGAAGTGATCAGATTGATGTCTTCTCATGCAAAGATCCGGCAGAGCTACCTTGGGCTAAATTAAAAGTCGATGTGGTCTACGAATGCACTGGCTTTTTCACCAGTCGGGATGCCGCGAGTAAACACATTACCGCCGGTGCCCGAAAAGTGATTGTGTCTGCACCGGCAAAAGGGGTTGATGCGACGGTCGTTTATGGCGTTAACGATCATGTGTTAAGGCAATCTCACCAAATTATCTCTAATGCCTCCTGTACCACTAACTGTTTGGCCCCTGTTGCTCAGGTGCTGGAGCAGAATATTGGTATCGTCAGCGGATTAATGACTACTATCCATGCGGTTACCAATGATCAAAATCTAACCGATGTCTACCACTCCGATCTCTACCGTGCGCGTTCTGCCATGCAGTCGATGATCCCTACCAAAACAGGGGCTGCAGCGGCGATTGGCTTGGTGCTACCCGAGTTGGATGGCAAGTTTGAAGGGCTGGCGGTAAGGGTGCCCGTCGTTAATGTTTCTCTGGTCGAT
>JBFKTM010000376.1:0-4055 GCA_041636295.1 Oleiphilaceae bacterium | reverse complement strand
GTCGTTCAGAATCATCGTGAGCGACATAATGGAACCGGCTTTCCTAACGGCGTAACGGGGGATCGTATTCCGCTGCTTGCCAAAATAGCTGGCTTGGTCGATGCTTACCAAGAGATGGTAGAGCCGCGATCAGGTGTCACACCCTTGCCGCCTTCTGCGGCTGTTTCCAAACTCTATGAGTTAAGGAATATAGAGTTTCAGGAGGAGTTGGTTGAGGCTTTTATCAAGGCGGTGGGTGTTTACCCAACGGGAACCTTGGTTGAACTTAATAATAAAGAGGTCGGTATTGTACTTAACCACAACCCTCAACGCAGGCTGTGGCCAAAAGTCGCGGTGGTGCTTGGTGATGACAGAAAGCCACTTAAGCAGGCGAAAGTTATTGATCTGCTGACCTATAATGAAGGCAAGATCAGTGACGACACATTAAATATTACGGGTAGTCTGCCTGCAGGTTCCTTTGATATAGACTTGTCAAACTATTTGATTACCGGTGCTACCAGTCGATGGAGTTGGCGCCACTTTACCGGCTAACCATTGAGTGAATAGCTAAACCACCTATACACCAAAGGATAATGATATCTATGGCTCGGCACTATTGCAGGCGTTGCCTTAAAGCGGGAGCTGCCTGCATTTGTGATTGGATTTCTCCGGTCTCCAACAGTACCGATATTGTCATACTTCAGCACCCTGACGAAATTAAAAAAGCGTTGGGAACTGCACGAATCGCCACCTTATCCCTAACGCGTGTGGTTTTGTGGGTCGGTGTTGATTTTGCCGAGCATCCACAATTTAATCATCTGCTGTCTGGCTCCTCAGATAGCATTGCGGTGCTATACCCCTCTGACGCTGCTATGGATATTGATGAGTGGAATCTCAATATTATGCACGGTGATAAAAGCCCTCCGTCTGTTCCGCCTCCAATTGATGAGTATAAAAAAAGAACGCTCATTGTTATTGATGGTACCTGGCGCAATACCCGTGAAATCATGATGGCAAATCAAGCGCTTCAAGCGCTGCCAAAAGTACAATTAAACCCTGTGGCAGAGTCAAACTATCGCATTCGAAAGGCCCCGTCGTCGAAGTCGCTCTCCACGGTTGAGGCAATTGCGATGGCACTGAATATTCTTGAGCCTGAGACGTCCGTAGATAGTATGCTGGATTGCTTTTCGAAAATGATTGACTTCCAGATTGCCTGTATGGGGGAGGATGTTTATCGAAAAAATTATGTCGATAACGTTTGATTTGTTAAGCGTTAGTTTTTTTCAAACTGTCGAGAAAACAGACTTGTATTAAACCTACCAATTGCATCGTGTTTGCTTGAAATTGGGCAGATTGGCCCAACATTAGCCTTCTCACTCTACTCCAATAGTTAATCTTCTATGAACAATGCATTAAGTATCAGGAATCTGAGGAAGGTCTATAGCAACGGCCATGAGGCGCTTAAAGGGATCTCTCTTGATGTAACGAAAGGTGATTTTTTTGCGCTGTTGGGGCCAAATGGTGCGGGAAAATCGACCACGCTGGGGATTGTGTCGTCACTGGTAAACAAAACCTCAGGCCAGGTTAAAGTATTTGATTTTGACATTGATGTTGATTTGGTTGGCGCTAAAACCCAGTTGGGGGTTGTACCCCAAGAGTTTAACTTCAACCAGTTTGAAAAAGTGTTCGATATAGTGGTGACGCAGGCGGGTTATTACGGGATTCCGACTAAAAAAGCGCAACGTAGTGCAGAAAAGTATCTGAGAAAACTGGGGCTTTGGGATAAGAAGGATGTTCCGGCCAGACTGCTATCCGGTGGGATGAAACGTCGTTTGATGATTGCACGGGCGCTTGTTCATGAGCCAAAGATACTGATCTTGGATGAGCCCACCGCAGGTGTTGATATCGAATTACGTCGTTCCATGTGGGAGTTCATGAGAGAACTCAATGAGCAACAGGGTACAACGATAATATTGACCACACACTATCTGGAGGAGGCTGAGGCGCTTTGTAGAAATATTGCCATTATCGATCAAGGCCAGATTCTAGCTCATTCAAGTATGAAGTCGCTATTGCAAAAACTGCATACTGAGACCTTTGTGTTAGACCTGACCGAGCCGCTTGAATGCGCGCCACAATTGGATAAATTTAAATGTCGCATTAATCGTGACGGAAGTCTTGAGGTAGAGGTCTCCAAGGAGCAAAGCATCAATGAGTTGTTTGCACGGTTGAGTGAGCGCTCGATTGAGGTCACTAGTATGCGAACGCGGTCAAATAGGTTGGAAGAGCTATTTATTCGGATGGTCGAGAGAGAAAGTTAATGAGTGCAGCCAGGATCTACATAGCCTTTCATACGATTGTGGTGAAAGAAATTCGCCGATTTATGCGTATTTGGGTACAAACGTTGCTGCCGCCAGCCATCACCATGACGCTCTATTTTGTGATTTTCGGAAATTTGATAGGCCCAAGAATTGGTGAAATGGATGGACATCGGTATATGGACTTTATCGTTCCGGGTTTAATCATGATGTCGGTTATTACCAACTCCTATGCCAATGTTGTTTCTTCTTTCTTCGGTATGAAGTTTCAGCGAAGTATTGAGGAGCTGGTTGTGTCGCCGGTGCCGAACTGGGTTATTTTGACCGGTTATGTGGCTGGTGGTGTGGCGCGTGGTTTAGCCGTTGGAGTGATTGTTACCGCGCTTTCGCTTGGTTTCACGGATCTCAATATATACAATCCGCTGCTAATGTTGGCCGTGGCACTTTTAACTGCCGTTTTATTCTCATTGGGTGGGTTTATCAATGCAATGTACGCCACCAAATTTGATGATATTTCAATCGTACCTACATTTATATTAACGCCGTTAACCTATTTAGGGGGCGTGTTTTATTCCATTTCAATGCTGCCTGAATTTTGGCAAACCGTCTCCCTGGCTAACCCCATTCTGTATATGGTGAACGCCTTTCGATACGGTATTTTAGGGGTGACAGATATTGATGTGGGGGTGGCTTTCGCGATGATTATTGGATTTACAGTGGCGCTTTTCTGTTATTCACTGTACTTGTTAAATCGCGGCAAAGGTATTCGTAGTTAGTCAGATGTTAATTTAAGGTAGATACCGTTATGGTTGATTTAAGCAAAACACTTTTGGGTCAGAGCACTGACTATGTAGATCAATATAGCCCGCAGCTATTGCACCCATTACCACGCAAGTCAAAACGGGATGAGCTGGGAATCACGGCGAGTCTACCTTTCCAAGGGGTGGATTTCTGGAACAGCTATGAGTTGTCTTGGTTGGATGAGAATGGCAAACCACAGGTTGCCATTGGTGAGTTTGCTATTCCCTGTGACTCTACCAACATCATTGAATCCAAGTCTTTTAAGCTCTATTTGAACTCCCTCAATCAGACGACCTTTTCTTCTCGAGAAGCGCTTGAAAAGACGCTTGCCGATGATCTTAGTAAGGCGGCGGAGGGGGAGGTTGGCGTTAAGGTTGTGCCACTTGAACAGGGCTTGGATATCGTGTCAGGTAGTGAAGGTCGCGTGTTGATAGACCAATTGGAGGTGTCAGGTTTTCATTATGATATCGACACGACCCTGTTAACATCAAAACAAGGAGAACCTGTTCAGGAGCGGCTGGTTTCGCACTTGTTGAAAACCAATTGTCCAGTAACCGGGCAGCCAGATTGGGCGTCTGTATTGATTGACTATGCCGGGGATGCAATTAGTCATGAGGGGTTGTTACGGTATATTGTTTCATATCGAAATCATCAAGACTTTCATGAGCAGTGTGTGGAACGGATATTTATGGATATCATGGCTCAGTGTGCGCCAGAACGCTTAACGGTCTATGCTCGATATACTCGTCGGGGAGGGTTAGATATTAACCCCTTGAGAACTACTGAGGCTTCTCATATCGGAAACGTGCGGCTGAGTCGCCAGTGAGCTTGGATAACGCCTAATTTATCCTGAGCTGGGGTGGTTGGCGAGATCAGGCCACTTTTTCTACTCAGGCATCACTGCCTGAGTCTTTGAGTTTTTGTGCAGCGTGCTCCAGTGCGCGTACAATCTGTTCT
>JBFKTM010000375.1:0-4059 GCA_041636295.1 Oleiphilaceae bacterium | reverse complement strand
ATAAAGTTTAGCCAACACACTTGGAAACGCGAGTAACGGGCAACTAAGTTACATACAATTAAGTTACCTACAATTAAGTTACCTACAATGCTTAAGAAGTTATGACGTCAGCCAGGCCCAGCATCGGCCAAGATACTCGTGCCAAGCCATATGAGTCATGACAAGCGCGTTAGGGCTTGGCAGATAGTAACGCCAATGACGCTCATCGGCATTCTTTACCGTGAAAAATGTAGGGGCCGCAATCGGGGTCACCCCCTGTTGCTCAAAAAGGGACATCGCCCGTTTCATATGGGAGGCGGACGTCACCAAGGCAAAGGGCTGACGACCAACAATGTTGGTAATGAGTTCAGCCTCTTCTCGGGTGTCTTTGGGCCGGGGTTCGATCACGATATCTTGCTGCGGCACACTGAGTGATCGGGCAACCCGTTGCATAACCTGGGCATTCGGCTCACGGTCATATCCTTCATACCCCGATAGCAACAGCTTCGCCCCCTCATTTAGGTCATAGATGCGAATACCTTCAACCAAACGATATAGCGAGGCGGTACTAAGCAGACTCGACACCGGCAAGAAGTCATCAGATACATGACTGCCCCCCAGCACAACCACATAGGCCACTGGCTGCCCGGAATAAGCAGGGTAGGACCGCTCAAGCGGCTGTGTAATCGACTCAGCAAAGGGCCTGAAGCTACAGAGCAGAATCAACGCCATACCGAGCAGCCCTCCTAGCGTGCCAAGCTTTCTGCGCCCTATAAAAAACAATAAGAAGCCACAGAGAATCAACAGTAGCGAAAAGGGTAGCGGCATCAGCAGCGCCCCCATCGCTTTCTTTATTTCAAATAGCATATTGAGCCTCTTACTAAATTTGCATGTTATAACGGAGCTACACTATCGATATCGAACACGTTTATACTCGGTGGGAGACATGCCCACCACCTTTTTAAACAGCCTGGAAAAGTAATAGGCATCATCATACCCCAACTCTCGGGAGATCTGGTTCACATGCTGGGTTGATACATCCAGTAGATAACAGGCGTGCTCCATTTTCAAATGGATGAAGTGCTGAATGGGAGAGCGGCCCGTAAGTTCTTTATATTTTTTCGAAAAATAATATTTAGAGAGATTGGCCTTCGCCGCCAGGGAGTCCAGATCCAGATGATCGTGAATATGGTGCTGCATGATGCCATGAATTTCATCCAGATTGAGTGATTTACTCTCCCCTGCCTTAACCTTCGGAATCTGAATCGCAATATAGGTCATCAACTGCTTCAGATGATTGGCGATGTGGATATAAACTTTCTGACCGAAGCCTGACGCGCTCACCGCCAGCAGAGATTCAAATCCCGCTACCAACCGCGGCAGTACACCCAAAGGAATAATCGGTGTCTCAAAGCTATAGTTCAGGTTATCAAGATAGGCGTGACTGAGTTCACCTTCAAAATGAATCCAGAATATCGTCCAGGGGTTATCATCATTGGCAGCATAGGAGTGAAGGCTATCTTTCGGCAGCAGGATCAGGTTGCCTTTGGTCACTTGATGATGCCGCCCCTCTACCACCAGTTCGGCTTCACCGTCGATGCAGTAAATCAACAGATGATCATCATGGTGATCACGCTCCATGTTATGACCGCGAGCTTTGGGGTAGTAGCCAAATCGTAAGGGATAGAGATCTTTGCACAGCACGTTTTTTGTGAACAGCCTCACAATAAAGTCTGGAACAAAAAAACGAATTCCATCAGGCGGAAGCGGCCAATCAGAGGTTAAAGACATAACAACACGCTGTATTTGCTCATGTTTTTACTATATTCCAAAATATAACCAAACATCAAAACAGCAATATAGTCCATCAATGCAGCAATTTAGTCAATCCAGACTCCTTCAGGAATCAGTTTACAATCCTCCCATCGCTGCTAATCAGGGTTCGATCAAGAAAATTGTTCGCTCAGATAATGGTTTAAATGTGAACCACACTGCCTGAGCCAAAACGCACAACGGCATCCAAACAAAAATAAAAAGCAAACGTGCGGCAATAAGTAAACGAAAAAAATAAAAATAAGTAGATAAAAACAATAACGACATGGAGGGGTTGAATCGTTACTGATTAGCAGTTTTGTTCTTTCTTTTGTGCTGGCTCGCTGTATTCGGGTCAGATACACTGACTGGGAAACACCCTTTCTCAGTTAACCTTTTCGAGCCCCATCATCAGGAGGCTCCGATTAACTCGGTCTATACTAATAGACAGAGTGTTGATCGAATTCCCTTTTCAGCAGCTTCGCAGTACTTAACAGCAGTATCCAAAAAACCGAGCACTGAACGCTATGTTGTAACGGCAACCCACAACGACTCTTGGCCGAACCAAAGACTGGTATACGACAAACCGGAACACGACAGACAAGCATTTTGTTGCCTCTACTCATTTTATTGCAATGACAGGAAGACGCCATGCACCGCACACTGCCACACTATATTGATGGGGAATTCACCCAGAGTGAGTCCACACGAACCATTCCGGTGACCAATCCGGCTACACAACTAGTATTAGCCGACGCCCCCTGTGCCACCACGGCAGAGATAGAAAAAGCGGTTGCCAGCGCTAAAAACGCATTTCTGACCTGGAAAGAGACGCCGTCTCCCGAACGAGCCCGCTTAATGCTCCGCTACCAGCAACTGCTAAAAGAGCATCACGACGAACTGGCAGAAATTCTCAGTCAGGAGACCGGTAAAATTTTCGCTGATGCCAAAGGTGACGTCTGGCGTGGCATCGAAGTGGTTGAGCAAGCCTGCAGTATCTCCTCTTTGATGATGGGGGAGACCGCAGAAAACGTCGCCCGGGATATCGACACCTACAGTTACACCCAGCCATTGGGCGTCTGTGCTGGCATCACCCCTTTTAACTTTCCGGCAATGATCCCCTTATGGATGTTTCCCATGGCGATCGCCTGTGGCAACACTTTCATACTGAAGCCTTCGGAACAAGACCCGATGACCCCGATGCGGTTGGCCGAACTCTTTGACGAGGCGGGCTTTCCAAAAGGGTTACTGCAGGTTATTCATGGCGACAAAGAGCAGGTTGATCAGATACTCAATCACCCCGACATAAAAGCCATATCCTTTGTCGGCTCGGCACCGGTGGGTCAGCATATCTATCGTACCGGCACTCACAATCTGAAGCGCGTACAGTGTATGACTGGCGCGAAAAACCACATGGTGATTATGCCTGATGCTGACAAGCAACAAGTGATCAATCACTTAGTTGGAGCCTCCGTCGGGGCGGCAGGTCAGCGCTGCATGGCGATCAGCGTCGCCGTTTTTGTGGGCGAGAGCGTAAAATGGATTCCAGAACTGAAAGAAGCCATTGCCAAGGTGAAGCCCGGCCTTTGGAATGATGACGAGGCCGGTTTTGGTCCGGTCATCAGCCCCCAGGCCAAAGCGCGTATTCTCAGCCTGATCGAAACAGGCAAGCAGGAAGGCGCACACTGTGAACTCGACGGTTCTTCCTTTACCTTACCGGAATACCCAGACGGCAATTGGGTAGGCCCGACCCTCTTCTCCGGCGTGACTACCGATATGACGGTCTACAAAGAAGAGATCTTCGGCCCGGTACTGCTGACCATGGAGTCTGACTCATTGGAAGAGGCGGTCGAGATGATCAATCAAAACCCTTACGGTAACGGTACTTCAATCTTCACGGCATCTGGGGCGGCCGCTCGTTTCTTCCAGCACAATATAGAAGTAGGTCAAGTAGGTATCAACGTGCCTATCCCCGTGCCACTGCCGTTCTTCTCATTTACGGGTTGGAAGAATTCATTCTATGGCGACCAACACGCTTACGGCAAACAGGCGGTACGGTTCTATACTGAAACCAAAACCATTACCGCCCGCTGGTTTGACGAAGAGAGCATTCATGGCCCTAATATGACCATTTCCTTGAAATAGGCCTCTATCGAATGGCACTTACATAAGCAATTAATACTAATAGATTCATACAGTTAAATATTGTAGGTCGGAATTCAATCCGACAGGGGTTAAGATAAGTACTCCTTAGTTACATAGCTTATT
>JBFKTM010000374.1:0-4062 GCA_041636295.1 Oleiphilaceae bacterium | reverse complement strand
TACAGTGCGCAGGTTATTCGTCTGTCTAATCAGATGTGTGGTGTGAACTACGCAGTATTTCCGAAAACATTTAAGTAAAATTGCTTTGTGATCATTGATTACACTGCTTAATATTTAAAAAGCCCGGCATTCGCCGGGCTTTTTTTTGTTTGATGTACTAGGTTTAGTTGAGCTATTTATCTTTGTTAAGTTGATGTTGGTGAAAACTCGGCCAGGTTGAAGAAAAAAAACTTCAAATTTCTGGATGAAAAAAGATATTTCTTGATCTTGTTCAAGGCGGTCTTAAATGTTGTACAACTATGCCAATTGATATGGTTGGAATAGTGATAAATTTATGAAGTTATATAGAAAAATGCCGTTGTGGTCTTTATAATTGGGGCGTTTTTGGGTGCGCCAAACGTATGGCACCTCATATTTACCCGGTTGGGGAGCAACAAATGGGGGATGTGATGTTTCAGAATGTCTTATGCATTTGTTATACGTTGGCGTAAACGTTTTTTAGTTTCTGATGATTAGGCGGGGCTAATGATTAATATCAAGAAAGGCCTGGAACTACCTATATCTGGTGCCCCTGAGCAAAAGATTACCAATGGCAATGCCGTGAGCACAGTTGCTCTAATCGGTTTTGATTATATTGGTATGAAGCCGACTATGGCTGTTCAGGAGGGAGATAAGGTTAAGCGCGGGCAGTTGCTGTTTGAAGATAAGAAAACAGCAGGTGTTCGTTATACTTCACCGGCAAGCGGTACCGTAAAAGCGGTGAATCGTGGTGAAAAAAGAGTATTTCAATCCATTATTATCGAGATCGATGGTGATGAAGCGGAAGCTTTCTCAAAATATGATGAGAAAGACTTGGTTAACCTGGAACGTCAACAGGTTGTTGATAATCTGGTTCAGTCAGGTTTATGGACTTCGCTGAGAACTCGTCCGTACAGCAAAGTGCCAGAGATTGACAGTACTCCCAACTCAATCTTTGTAACGGCAATCGATACCAACCCTTTGGCTGCTGACCCAAAGCTGGTAATTAAAGAGTCAGAAAAGGATTTCAACAACGGTTTAGCGGTGTTGAAACAGCTGACCAATGGCAAAGTGTTTGTCTGTACTGATAAAGACTTTAACGTTGCTCTTCCAAAAGATAGTGCAATTGAAGCGCAAGTATTTGGTGGTCTTCATCCAGCAGGTAATGCGGGTACGCATATTCACTTTCTTGATCCGGTCAGTGATCATAAAACTGTGTGGACTATTGGGTATCAAGACGTTATTGCTGTAGGTAAATTGTTTACTACAGGTGAGCTATCTGTTGAGCGTGTTATTGCCATCGCAGGTCCGAAAGCTACCAAACCACGTTTAGTTCGTACCCGTATTGGTGCCTGCCTAACAGAATTGCTTAAAGGCGAAACAGATACGGCAACCAAAAATCGAACGATTTCAGGGTCGGTATTTGGTGGTCGTCGTGCTGAAGGTCCTGTTGCGTTTCTTGGTCGATATGCCAATCAGGTATCTGTTCTGCAAGAAGGCGATAATAGAGAATTTCTTGGCTGGCTCTCGCCAGGTAGTAACAAATTCTCAGTTATGAATATTTACCTTTCAAAGTTAACCTCAGGCAAGCTCTTTAACTTTACCACCACGACCAATGGTAGTGAGCGAGCAATGGTTCCTGTCGGTGCCTACGAAGAGGTTATGCCTCTTGATATTTTGCCTACGCAGTTATTGCGTGCGCTTGTTGTTGGTGATACTGAACAGGCACAAAAACTGGGTTGTTTGGAATTGGACGAAGAAGACTTGGCGCTTTGCTCATTTGTTTGTTCTGGAAAATACGAATATGGCCCAATTCTTCGCGATAACCTAACACTCATTGAGAAAGAGGGCTAATCATGGGATTAAGACAAATTCTGGATAAGATGGAGCCGCACTTTCACAAGGGTGGTAAATACGAGAAATGGTATGCACTGTATGAAGCAGCAGATACTATTTTCTATACGCCTCCGAGCGTAACTGCAACAACCTCTCACGTTCGTGATGGTATTGACCTTAAGCGAATGATGATTACCGTATGGTTGTGTGCGTTTCCTGCAATGTTCTTCGGAATGTGGAATATTGGCTTTCAGGCTAACAGCTATATGGCAGAAAGCGGCGCAACCATGGGGAATGACCTGACTTCAGCATTCATTGCTGCTTTCGCAGGAAACGACCCTTCCAGCTTATGGGACAACTTCATTTATGGTGCGGCTTACTTTGTGCCTATCTATTTCGTGACTTTTGTTGTAGGCGGCTTCTGGGAAGTGTTGTTTGCAATGATTCGTAACCACGAAGTTAATGAAGGTTTCTTCGTAACCTCTATTCTATTTGCCCTGATCGTTCCGCCTGATATCCCTCTATGGCAAGTGGCTTTGGGTATTTCGTTTGGTGTTGTAATCGGCAAAGAAGTTTTCGGTGGAACCGGTAAGAACTTCCTTAACCCGGCACTAACAGGGCGTGCGTTCCTTTTCTTCGCTTATCCTTCTGAGATTTCAGGCGACGCAGTCTGGACCGCTGTAGATGGTTTTAGTGGTGCTACCGCGCTGAGTGTTGCCGCTGCTGGTGGTATGGATACACTAAGAGAAACTATGAGCTGGATGGACGCCTTCACCGGAACAATTCAAGGTTCTATTGGTGAGACTTCTACCATTGCGATTCTGATTGGTGGTGTGGTGTTACTAGCTACCAAAATTGCCTCCTGGCGAATTGTTTCTGGTGTGATGCTCGGCATGGTTGCGACTTCATTGCTATTTAATGCAATCGGCTCTGAAACCAACCCGATGTTTGATATGCCTTGGTACTGGCACTTTGTTGTTGGTGGGTTCTGCTTTGGCATGATCTTTATGGCAACCGACCCAGTGTCTGCGTCTATGACAAATCAGGGTAAGTGGGCGTTTGGTGCACTGATCGGTGTAATGGTGGTCTTGATTCGTGTCATTAACCCTGCGTTCCCGGAAGGTATGATGTTGGCAATTCTGTTTGCAAACTTGTTTGCACCGTTCATTGACCACATTGTTACTCAGGCCAATATTAAGCGGAGGTTAGCACGTGTCTAGTCATAAAGAGAGTACTCAAAAGACGATTATCGTCGCGCTGCTGCTTTGTATCGTCTGTTCGATTATCGTTGCTGCTTCGGTTGTATTGTTGCGACCGATTCAGGAAAAGAACAAAGCACTTAACCTTAAGGTTAATATCTTGGCTGCTGCCGGTATTCTAAAAGATGGTGCGAGTTCTGCTGAAGTTGAAAAGACTTTCGAACGAATCACACCGAAACTGGTTGATCTTGATACCGGTGAATATGTTTCTCCAGATGTAGTTGGATTAAAAGCTGCTATTGATTATGACCAGAAGAGAGCTTCTAAAGATCCTAAGCTGTCTGATAGATTGTCAGGTGACGTTGATATCGCCAGCATAAAACGTCGCGAAAAGTTTGCTAAGGTCTACCTGTTAGAAGAGGACGGTCGTGTTAAAACGATCATTCTACCTGTCCACGGTTATGGACTCTGGTCGACGCTCTATGGATTTGTAGCACTTGAGAGCGATGCTAACACTGTCGCTGGCTTAGGCTTTTATCAGCATGCGGAAACTCCAGGATTGGGGGGGGAAGTTGATAACCCTCGTTGGAAGTCTTTGTGGCCTGGTAAAAAGATCTATGACCTCACCAGTGGAGATGCACCTCGCATTGAATTGGTTAAAGGTAGTGTTGACACCAGTCGTCCTGATGCCATTTATGGTGTAGACGGTCTATCAGGTGCAACACTTACAAGTCGGGGTGTCACTAACTTGTTACATTTCTGGCTGGGCGATAATGGTTTCCAAAAATACTTGAATCGCGTTCGAGAGGGGGCTTAATAGATGTCTGACGTGTCTTTAAAGAAGGTTCTCTTTGAACCGGTTGTAAGTAACAACCCAATTGCGTTGCAGATACTGGGTATCTGTTCTGCGCTCGCCGTCACCACAAGCCTGCAACTGTCTATGGTAATGACGGTCGCGGTATGTCTGGTAACCGGTTTCTCTAGTATGTCGGTATCGATGATTCGTAAT
>JBFKTM010000373.1:0-4064 GCA_041636295.1 Oleiphilaceae bacterium | reverse complement strand
CACCGGTAACATCTCCCACAGCGAAAATATTGTCTACGCTGCTGGTAAAGTTATCGTCAATAATAATATTATTCGAGCCATCCAATTTAATATCGACATTTTCCAGCCCGATATCTTGTGTATGGGCTTTTCGGCCTGTTGCTGCGATGACTAAGTCGGTTTGTACCGTCGATCCATCAGTCAATTTGACGGTATAGCCACTCTCCGCTTGATTCATGGATTCAATATTGGTGTTAAAAAGAAGTTTAATACCCTTTTTCTCAATCTCGTCACGAACAAAGTGACGAACATCTTCGTCGAAACCTCTTAGAAATAACTCTCCTCGATATATAAGTGAGGTGTCAACGCCTAGACCATTAAGTATGCCAGCCAACTCGACGGCGATATATCCGCCCCCTAATACAATGGCAGACTTCGGTAACTCGGACAAAAAGAAAAACTCGTTTGAAGTTATCGCATTTTCAGAGCCAGGAAATTCAGGAACGAAAGGCCAGCTCCCTGTCGCAATCGTTATGTATTTGGCGGTATACGTCTTACCATTAACGGCAACCGTGTGTTTATCGATAAACCGCGCACGTCCTTCGATAACCGTTGCACCAGAATTAACCAGCAGGTTATTGTAAATACCATTCAGCCGCTGAATTTCTTTGTTTTTGTTATCTCGTAACGTTTCCCAGTCGAAACCAAACGTCCCACTGTTTTTCCAACCAAAACCAACACCGTCTTCTGCATCTTCAGCGACATGCGACGCGTAAACAAAGAGCTTTTTGGGTACGCAACCCACATTGACACAGGTGCCCCCCATGTATCGATCTTCAGCAACAGCGACTCTAGCACCTAAACTAGCGGCAATACGCGACAACCTTACCCCACCGGAGCCAGCACCGATAACAAAAAGATCATAATCATATTGAGACATTGAAAGGAATTCCTCTACTTCAGTGGGGGGTGATTCCAGCTAATGCTGGTATGAAAGTCTTGATTTAACATCTTGGTTGATAACTGAATTAAATAGAACGCTTAACTAAACTGACTCCGAGTCAAACGAATAGGCATTGGTTCAATGGCTAGTTAGAGCCCATCCAGAAGTGACTATTTTTAGCGTAGGTCGGGTTTTAACCCGACAATAATTACCATTAAGATGCTGATTTGTCGGGTTACCAAAAGTAGGCGCTCTAGACGAAACCCGACCTACAACGGTACGTAATTCAAATACTCGGTCTTTCAGGATGAGCACTAACTAGATCACATCCGGAAACACGAAAAATTCCCCGTCGTCATCCTGTGACTTGATCACAGGATCCATTAGTATCTTTACCCTAGGTTAACGGACAAACTCTAGGCTTAAACAAAACGGTTTCCGTAACAGACCCAAGCTTTATTTCACCGACTTTGTTATAACCCATCGACTCATAAAATTTAATATATCGGGAGTTTCCGGTATCTAATCCAATACCGCAAGAGCGTGTACTCTCACCACTCAGTTTTTCAACCGCATTCAGCAGCATACGCCCATAGCCTTTCCCCTGGTGAGGGGTATCAACACCCATCAACGGTAACTCATGATGCTCACTACCCGGCAGCATTTCCTTAACTTGTTCGTGATACTCAATATATCGGCGAGTGGAGCTTAACCCAGCGGTTAACATCATCCTGATCCGCCAGTTAAACTGCTCGGCCAGATTCAGTCTCACCGTGGGGTTCCCCAAAAGAGCGATGGCCACCAGCTTATTGCCAACACTCAATCCGATCACATCTTGCTTATGGGAAAAATGCAGGTCAATCAGCTCTCTTATCGTCGCCCTAACCCTCTGGTCATAGCCTGCCCGTTCCGAATCAAACAAATATTTAAAGGTAGGCTCGTCCTTATAGGCGTGATACAAAATCGCCTTTGCCTCATTGGTGGCCGTAGGATCCAACCTGACTATCTCTGCGTCAGTGCACTCCGCCAATTCCGCCATGATTACTCCTCCGGTATATAGTTTTTGCCGTACTTCAACCTTTTAAGGTTAAACGTACATTTACCAACCCACCCTTTTCGTCCCGATCAATTGAGACCTGTGACACATCAATCTGGAAACTGGCATTTAAATCCCTAAGCCAGACAACGACGTTATTAAAAGGTACTTTTTCGAGCCATACTCTGACTTTTCTATCGCCACTGGGTTCAAATCGTTTCAGACTGATTTTATGTTTCTGGGCATTGGTACTTATCGTTGAAACCAAAGACTGACTGTCAACCACCTTTGATGTGTCTCGTTTAATGTCAGTAGCTAAAGATCGGGCAACCTGCTGATTAGCCTGTACCCAACTCAGAAGCTCTTTGCTCGAGGCAAGGTTAGCCTCCTGTTTTTTCGCGAAGTTATGAGCCGGCGACCAAACAACAAAGTACAAAATAAAAATAACCACCACGCCCCCTAATAGCAGCAGCGCTTTTTGATCTCTAGTCGGCAGCGACTCATACTGTCGTATGGCAGAGGCAACGGTTGGCGAGCTCTTTAAGCTTTTCAGTATAGACATCATTAACTCCCCGTAACGCTTAAGCGCCCTCTAACACTATTTTGTTCATTAATTGCTGAACTTATTTTGGCACCCAGACCTGCCGATGTGAGTCCATTCTTAAGCTGATCAAGCTGCTGGAAAGAGCTTGCTTTTAACTCAATCGTCAACTCTTGCCGTTGGTCACTGAAGTTAATCGAATTAAATTCGATAGACTGACTGTTAGGAACCAGAGAGTACTGGTATCCGGTTTCACTTAACAGTGAAAGAAAATCATTGCTGCCAGTATCTGAGGTCGCTTGTTTTAATTTACCCTGTAACGATCGTTTAAGGTTATTAACCGTTACACGACGTTCACCGGGGAAAATACTCTTATAAAGTTGCAGTGCTTGTTGTTGGTTAATCTGCGCTTCTTTTTGATAATAGAAGCCTTTTCCCAGATCCAGTCCAACCTGTAATAAAAACCAAATACCTGCGACAGCAGCTACCGCTCGCCACTTTTTAAGTGAAGGCTCACTACCACTGGCGATTTTGAATTCACCTTGGCAAAGGTTTATTCCTTTGGTTCCTTGCTGAAACCAGGACTCACATAGCAGATCAAGTATTGGAATATTCAGGTCATGAATGGTCCACTCAAACCCTTCAATTTGTTGTAGCTCGGCCAGCAACAGTTTAAGTGAATCAAGCTGATTGGGGGAAATATAACAATTGACCTTTTGAATGGGGTTTTCCGCCACCTCGGTTTCTTTGAAAACAGACTCAAAGTAACTGGCTGCATTGAACAGCTTGACTCTGCTAACCGCCCCATTATCAGAACTAATCAATACCCAATCGTTCTCGAAAGCAAGAGTGACATTAATGCCGGTAACAGGTAATAGTGATGCATCACTATAGAGGGCGTTTACAGGGTATCCTGTTTCAAGCAGTGCGGTATGAAATGTTTCAAACAGATGGTGGTTAATAATATCAACGGAGTGGCTGCCGTCACTGTTCTTATCACCCAGGGCAATATGAACATTGTCGAGGTCTTCGGCTAACTGATCTTCAACCGCAAACGGTAAGGCCTGCTGAATAAATCTTGTTTGTTTTCCAGGGATCGTAACACGGGTAGAGTGAACCCAGTTGGCAGGCACCAACCCAACTATCTGTACATCGTCTATAGCGTTCTGATCCAGTATCTGAACGACGTTCTGAAACGTTTCTGCCAGACCACCCGAGAGTTTTTGTCCGGCACGGGCATAAAGTGCCCATTCAAAATGGGTGAGCATGTCACCATCACTTTGAGGTAATGACAAAGCACGAATAAACAACTTATTTGGCATTATTTTTCTCTTTTAAATCCTTTGTCTGTCATTCACTAGCTAGTTACTGCTGTACAGCTACCTGCTTGGTTATCAGGTACTTCTGCCCCTGGTTTCGTTCCATCAAGGTAAGCTTACCATCTTTTGAGTCACGATAAAGTACCGATATTAGACGACTGACCCGGTCGGCCAACGTCACTTTGGATGAAACCATAAAGACTTCACTATTAACGGAGAATACCCCGTTTAGTTGAAGGCCTGCAT
>JBFKTM010000372.1:0-4083 GCA_041636295.1 Oleiphilaceae bacterium | reverse complement strand
GGTGTTGGCATTCAGACGACAGAGAGTGTTACGGTCAATGTAGACAAGAACAGCGTCTGGCCGATTCCTTACCGCATTGACTGGTCAACCACTGCAAATATCCAGGATGCCGTTCAGATTGTGGATGGTCTGTGGCAAAAGAGCGGCGGTGTACTCAGAATACTGGAACCCGGCTATGATCGGGCGATTGCATTCGGTGACAGAAACTGGAAAAACTATGAGGTCACTGCAACGGTTACCGCTCACAGTATCGACCCGCGTTGTGTGAATGATATAAACGATTGTAGAGGGAACCCTGCGTTAAGTGTGCTGGTGAGATGGCAAGGACACTATGATTGGGATAATGGAACGGTACAGCCAACAATAGGTTATTTCCCTATTGGAGCGATTGGCATGTACAAGTATTCTCGTGGTGACCTGACCCGGGGTAAATTGGTACTTGAAGGCGGTGAATTTCAGGTCCTCGCAGAAGATGGCTCTCATGATCTGGTATTTGGTGTACCTCATATCTTTAAGGTTCGAGCGGAAACCATTGACAGCGTTGGCCATTTCTATAGCTTTAAGATGTGGCAAGAAGGTACTACAGAGCCGGAGGCGTGGCACCTAGTTGGCCAGGAACCACTCACTAGCGCTTCTTTATCAAATGGGGCCGTACTAATGGCTGCGCACAATGTGGTGGCAAGCTTTGGTAATGTATCTGTTGTTCCCCTAACCGCTGTTACCGCGCCGGTTGCAGTTGATGACCACGATGCCGCAACAACGTTGCAAAATACGCCGGTGAATACAATCAATGTATTGGCGAATGACACCCTCGTAGATAACGCAACGATAAGCACGTTTGATGGGCAAAGTGTGAATGGGGGGCAACTATCCAGTAATAATGACGGTACTTTTTTATACACTCCACGAACTGACTTTATCGGTTCAGATAGTTTCACTTATACGCTGACTGATAAAGATGGCGAGTCTTCATCGGCTACAGTCAATGTCACGGTTGTCAGTGGCAGTAATCCATCAGGTTTAATATCCGATAATTTTGATGGATTATCACTCGATAACAGTGTGTGGTCCCTCTATGATCCAGTGGGCAGTGCAACGATTAGCCAAGCAGGGGGGCAACTGTCATTTTCAGTTCCGGCAGGTGTAGAAAACTCCGTCTGGAATAACGGGGTTCGTGCCCCGAGTGTCATGCAGGCTGTTAACGATGCTGATTTTGATGTTATCGCCAAGTTTGATTCGCAACTGATTGGGCGCTATCAAGGGCAGGGCATTCTGGTAGAGCAAGATGAAAACAACGTTATTCGTTTTGATTTTTACCAGAATGATATCGGCTCTACTTTACGCATTTTTACTGGAATAATAGATAATGGGAACCCTTCTCAGCAGGTAAAAACAATCATTACCAATGCAACACCTCAATATTTGCGCGTTACTCGAACCGGTGACGAGTGGGTAGAGTCGTACTCCTATGACGGTATAAATTGGTCAATCGCTACCCGGTTTATCCACAACTTCTCGGTGAATAAAGTCGGGCTATTTGCCAACAACTTTGATGCAAATGGTCCTGCTTATACGGTGTTGGTAGATGAGTTTGTTGTAATTGGTGAAGTGCAAAATCTAACACCGGTTGCTGTTGATGACCCTGAGGCTGCCACAACACTAGAGGATACGCCAGTCACCACAGTTAACGTATTGCTCAATGATACGGTTGTCGATAATGCGGTGATTAACACGTATGACCTGATCAGTAATAGACGGGGCAATGTAACCTACAATGGAGACGGCACATTCCTGTATAGCCCCGCGTCTGATTTTCATGGACAGGACTACTTCTCGTACACCCTGACGGATGAAGATGGCGAGTCATCAAGCGCAATCGTCACCATTAACGTAATCGCTGTCAATGACGGTTACCCCATCGCCGTAGATGACCCAGATGCAGCTAAAACCAAACAAGGCGTACCGGTACGTACCAAGAATGTGTTGTCAAATGATACGTTGGTGGACAGTGCTTACATCAGTGATTTTGACAGGATTACTGAACATGGCGGCATTATTTCTGAAGGCGATAATGGAACCTTTGTCTATACGCCTCAACGAGATTTTCTAGGAACTGACAGTTTTACCTATACCCTGACCGATGAGGACCAGGAGTCTGCAACGGCAACGGTTTCAATTTATGTTTGGAAGGATAATAGAAAAAAATGCCACTATAAATGGTCATGGTTATGTTTATGGTCAGGCGATGATGACTGAAATATTCAGATTCTTAATATAGTATCAGGGAGTAATTAGTAGTTATCAGAAAATTCCTCGTTTGAAAAAGTATTCATAGAGGAATAGGGATAATAAAAACAATGAAAGTAGAGAGAGACAAACGCCACAGAATACTAGCAGGATGTTAGAAACCGATTTCTGTCGTGTTTTTCTGCCTACATTTAAAGCCAACCGGTTAACGTAACAGGCTAACCGGTTGGCCAGGGTGCCAATGTTAAAAATCAGAGCGCACCTAATGTATGGCAGTGGTTTGACGGCGTACTTATTTGGATCAAAAACGATGCCTTATAACAATAATTGGCATCTGTCTTTGACTGCGGTGTAGTGGCCGCCCGGATAGGTAGTAGACCCATGAAAACTTCACATCGTGCGGTGGGGAAGCTGTGCAAGTTAATATTGCTTTTAGTGCTATCAAACACGGCTTTAGCAACGACAACTTTTGAACTCTGGTACGGCTCCAATCAGTCGTTCGCCACGTTGGGTGAACCTCAGAATCAGGTCAATATTCTGGGTAATGTATCCGATACCGATGGGATGGATACGTTAACCTATACACTGAATGGTGGGGCTTCGAATAACTTAACGTTAGGGCCTGACCCTGCGAAACCGAAACGGCTGGTCGGAGTAGGTGACTTCAACGTCGAGTTACTATTCGCAGACCTACAGGATGGTCAGAATTTAGTTGTACTGACAGCAACCGATAGTCTGGGCAATGAAACCAGCGAAACCGTTATCGTCAACTATACCAGTGGTAATCAGTGGCCTATTCCATTCAATATTGACTGGTCAGTCGTTAGCAATATTCAGGATGTGTCTCAGGTAATTGATGGATTATGGGGTATTGAAGGCTCCACGGTTCGAACCCTACAATTGGGATATGACCGTATTATCGGCATCGGTGATATAACGTGGGACAATTATGAAGTTACCACCACTATTACTGTTAACGCTATTGATCCAGTCTGCCTTAACAATATTGATGATTGTAGAGGCAGCCCTGCAGTTAATGTACTGGTGCGGTGGCAAGGACATTATGATTGGAATAATGGCGTGACACAACCAACGATCGGTTACTTTCCGATCGGAGCGTCCGGCCAGTATCGATACAACCGAAATAACCTATCGTCAGGTAAGTTGATCCTCAAAGGGGGAGAGTTTCAAGAACTCGCTAAAGACGGAACAAAAGACCTCCCTTTGGGCGTACCCTACATGTTTAAAGTCAGGGCAGAAACCGTTGCAGGCAGCGGCCATTTCTACAGTGTAAAAATGTGGCCTGCAGGTAGTGCTGAGCCGGAAAACTGGGATCTGGTAGGTCAAGAACCGCTGACCAGTGCTTCATTAGCCAACGGCTCAGTACTGTTAGTTGCTCACAATCTGGATGTGTCCTTCGGGGACGTATCGATCGTTACCTTGGTCCCGGCCACTGCACCGGTGGCAGTTGATGACCCTTCAGCCGCGACGACTACCGTTGATACACCGGTCAATACCATTGATGTGCTGGCAAACGACACCATCGTTGATAATGCTGTTATTAGCGCTTTTGATAGCGCAACGCCCAATAGTGGTGTAGTAGCAGATAATGGTGATGGCACGTTCCTATATACACCCGCTAGTGGATTTATCGGCTCAGATACCTTTACCTATACCTTAACGGACGATGACAACGAATCTTCGACCGCCACAGTGACGGTTTTAGTGACTAGCGGTTCGAATCCGTCTGCGGTGACACCTGATAACTTTAATGATCCGAATCTGAATACCGGTTTATGGAGTGTTGTTGACCCTGTTGGTGATGCAACGGTAACG
>JBFKTM010000371.1:0-4085 GCA_041636295.1 Oleiphilaceae bacterium | reverse complement strand
TGTAAATTGTATAAGCCCTGCATGGGTGCCCACAGAAGCTAACGCTCCAGTGTTAAATAACCCGGATATATATCCTGAAATTCTCGCTCAGCATCCCATTGGATGTTTGGGGAGCACAATTGATGTGGCCAATGCAGTAAAGTGGATGTGCTCAGATGAGGCATCATGGTACACCGCACAAAACCTGATTCTGGACGGCGGCTATACTGCACAATAAAGCTTTGTTGATATGTAATGGGCAGAGGTTGTCTGCCCATGTAAAAAAGACTAGAAGTTGTAGGCGATTTCCCCAAATAGGCTGATGCCTGCCATGGGATAATCATCAGGAATACCGCCAACAGCACTGGGCTCAAAAACGTCTTCATCAAATATATTCTTAACCACCAATGTCGCATCCAGCTGATCTATTAGATTCTGCTTACGCAGTGTTAGATCCACTGTCACGTAATCATCTACAGGAGTGGTGCGTGAATCACTTGTGGCGCGTTTTTGTTCGCCGACCCAGTTTACTTGTAACGATGTATGCCACTGTGGCATAAAGGTCCATTCTGTACGGCCATAGATTTGGTGATTTGGGGCTTCACCTACTAACTTATCGGTATTGTCGTCCGTTGCGCGCTGATAAGCGTAATTGGCAAGAATTCTTAGATCGGCAGTTGGATCATACTGTAGCTCAAATTCTCCGCCTTGTGCTGAACGTTCACCTGTGTTTTGGGCGACGTTTCCACCTGTACTTGGCACAAAGTCAATATAGTCATCGATGGAGTAATAAAATAGATTAACACTGTAAAGCCATTGACGGTTGACCTGGTGTGATAGTGCCAGCTCATAAGTATCTATAGTTTCAGGATTAAGATCTGAATTACCAAGGGCAACCGGGTTAGCCTTTGCAAATAGCTCGGCAATACTCGGAGCACGGAAGGCTCGACCATACAGTAGTTTGGTCGTAATGCTATCTGTGGTCGCCCAGATTAATGCGGCACGAGGGTTCACGGTATCCCCAAAATCGGAGTAATCGTCATAGCGGGCACCGGTCACCAACTGCCAATTTTCGGCGATTTGCCATTCGTCTTGTATAAATAGGTAGTAACTGGTGCGGTCTTTTTCAGGAAGAAAGACTTCTCCGGTATCACTAACGTCAACTAATCCTTCGGCTTTAGGCTGAAGTAGTGGGCCAGCGGGTGTAAAAACAACATTAAAGTTTTTACTTTCTTTGGTTTCGTAAAGATCAGCCCATAAAAATCCGGCACCAATACGAACATGATGATCATTTATGCCACGATAAACGCTACTAAGATCGAGGCGAGCTTGCTCCTCTTTGTATTCCGGTTCGCCAATAATGCCATCATTGAATACTGCCAGTTGGCTGCCGGGAGGTGTGGCTGATAGGTCTGGCCACGCAGTGCCAGAGGGAAAAAGTATTGATCCCTTTGCGACCTCTTGAGTATTGTAGAAATAGCTGACGCGTGATTCGACATCAAAATCGGGAATAACATCTGTAAACAGATACGATACATCGGTATTAATGCGATTACTGTCAAATTGACCGGTAGGATCTAGTGATTCGGAAAGGCCTGGTCCGTTTTCAACATTGAAACGGCCTTGGTAGCCTAGCCGAAAACGGAGGTTTTCTTTCTTTATATCCAATCTCATATCAGTGCTTTTGACACCCGTGTGCACTCCCCCAGGAGCGAGTGAGGCATTCGTGCCGAAAGCCCCATCCAAAGCAGATTGAATATCTTGATTAACCTGTTCATGTTGTCCATCGGTCGTTTGGTATTCCAAGCTGAAGCCAACATCTAAATTACTATCGGTAGAAAAGCCTGTCTGCACCCAGCCAGCCTGCGTATTGAAACTTCCAGCCCTCAAGCCTACTTGGGTTCCATTAATATCGTTTCGATCTTTGGTAACGATATTAATTACCCCAGCAAAGGCATCCGCGCCGTACAGGGCTGAGCCAGGCCCTCGAATGACTTCGATCTTAGAAATGGTCTTGACTTGCATCCCCCCCCATACGTTGCCTCGATTACCAATTGACGCTGTTGTGATTGGTATTCCGTTAACAAGCATCAGCGCTTGTGGATTTAGCAGGGAGGTAATGCCACGAAAGGTGTATTTAGGAGCGTATGTTTGGTTGGAACGGTTGACGTGTAACCCAGGTACTGTTTCTAGTACTTGATCTATGTCCGTTGCCCCCATGGCGATAATATCGTCCGCCGTAATCACCGTTGCTACAGCGGCGGCTTTATCTAAAGGTGTTTCAGTACCAGTGGCTATGCTTGTGACTCGCACTTGCCCCAATTCCTCGGGCGACATATCCCATAAACTATCGCCCCCACCAAACGGATCATCACTCGCCACCACTGAACCACTGGCCAGGGCAACTGAAAGAGCTAAAAGAGAGAAGGGAGCGTTGGTTTTTCTAAGAACGGATGGTTTTATAATATCTTTTATCATCTCGATACCGCTAAATACACCGGAGTAGTTTTCAAAAGCTTGTTATATAAAGCTTTTTTGTTATTTTTAAATTCCATTACTGTTGAGTATATCGCTTTTTTTCGTTTTGACCATGTCTATAAGGTCTTAATTTAATGAATATTTTGGCTTTTTTAGAACTTTTTTAGCTATCGCAAGAGGGTTTTATAGATTTTGTGCTATATCGGTGCAGCAGTTGGCGGTGGATATAATTGTTGTTTGCTTTGTTGGTGGGGCACTTATTGGGTCGATTAAATGATGAAGGGGGGAGGTGGACAACTTTTGTCCACCTTTTGTAAGTGATAGGATTACCTTTTCAACGGCCCCGGTTTGGCTATACCAAACCCTTGGGCAAAATCAACACCGATGGCTCTGAGTGCTTCGGCGGTCTCGTCGTTTTCCACAAACTCGGCAATGGTCTGTAAACCGGCGGCATGGCTGATGCGGTTACAAGCTTCTACAATGCCTCGGTCGATGGGGTCGTTCAGCAGGTTTTGTACGAAACTACCATCTATTTTCAGGTAGTCGACCGGGATGGTTTTAAGGTAGGAGAATGAACTCATCCCTACACCAAAGTCATCCAGGGCAAACTTGAAGCCTTCATCACGAATTTCTGAAATAAATTCGACGGCATCGGTCAGGTTGTCGATGGCGGCGGTCTCGGTGATCTCCAGACAAATTCGGTTGGGTTTAACGTTGTACTGTTTCAGCAGCTTGCGTATATCATTAAAAAACGCATTATCACTCAGCGAGGTGCCAGACAGGTTGATGAAGAACGTACCCTCATCTTTTTGGCCAAGACCGGACTCCGAGAGATATTTAAAGACATTTTCAACCACCCAGCGATCAATCAGTGGCATCAGGTTATAGCGTTCTGCGGCAGGAATAAAGGCACCGGGAGGAACCAGCCCGCCTTCGTCATAAAGCCGAACAAGAAACTCGCCGTGGTCGCCAACACAGCTCGGTTGTAGCCCTTTCATTGGTTGGAAGTAGAGCAGAAAACGATCTTCTTCCAGTGATTGTTTGATTTTGCTGGCCCATTGCATCTCATTACGACGCTGGTTGTATTCGGCATCGTCTTCGCTGTACCACTGTATACCGTCACGGCCTTTGTCTTTTGCTGCGTAGCAAGCCATGTCGGCGCAGCTCATCAGCTCGTGTATGGAGCGGGTATCTTCATTGATGGCCACCATGCCGATACTGATGCTGATAGCAAAGGGTTTGTCTTGCCAGACAAAACGGAGTTCTTTGATGTCTTGTTTAATGCGCTCGGCGATGGATATGGCTTTCCCTTGTGTCGTATTTTCGAGCAGAATGCCAAATTCGTCGCCACCCAAGCGAGCCAGTGTATCAGTATCTCGTATATGTCGTTGTAAGGCGCGGGTAACCTGTTTGAGCAGTTCATCACCAGCGACATGGCCGCAGGTATCATTAACGATTTTGAACTGGTCAAGATCAAGGTACATCAATACGTTAGGGAGGTTATAGCGCTGACTATCTTCAACTGCCAAGCGTAGTCGTCGTTCAAACTCTTTTCTATTAAGCAGATTGGTGAGGGTGTCATGAAAGGAGAGGTAGTGAAGATTTTTTTCGGCTTCTTTGTGCGCTTT
>JBFKTM010000370.1:0-4086 GCA_041636295.1 Oleiphilaceae bacterium | reverse complement strand
TAGGGCGAGAAGGTTATACTTTTGCCAATGTGAATGCTATTCCAGAGCCCCATGATGACCACACTGCAACGGTTACGTTTTTCGTTGACCCCGGCCGCCGCACGTTTGTAAGAAGGATTAACTTTAGAGGCAATATCAACACCAGTGATGAAGTGCTACGCCAGGAAATGCGCCAGATGGAAGGGGCGTCTGCGTCTACCGATTTGATTGAGTCATCAAAGAGTCGTCTTGAGCGCTTGGGCTTCTTTAAAACGGTTAGTGTAGAAACGCCAGCGGTACCAGGGAATAGCGACCAGGTTGATGTGAACTATTCAGTGGAAGAACAGCCTTCCGGTAGTCTGTCGGCGAGTCTCGGCTTCTCTCAGGACAGCGGCTTTTTGTTAGGTCTGAACGTCTCAGAAAATAACTTCTTTGGAACCGGTCGTAGGGTCTCGGTGGGGCTTAATACCAGTAACTCGGTAAAAAGTGCGCGCTTCTCCTATTTGAACCCCTATTATACGGTGGATGGCGTCAGTCGTGGTTTTAGTGTATTTGCTAAAGAGACTGATTTTGAAGAGCAGAATACCTCGGCATATGTTTTGGATACTATCGGTGGCTCAGTGACCTTTGGTTACCCCATCAACAACTTCTCGCGGCTGAATTTTGGGTTGACGGCCCAGAACGATAAACTAGGGGTCGGTGACGAACCTGCGTTGGAAGTGACCGACTTTATAACTAAATTTGGTGATGATTTTGATAACTTGTCGCTCAATGCCAGTTGGACACGTAATACCCTGAACCGTGGTATGTTCGCCACTGACGGTCTATCCCAAAGCCTATCCTTAGAGGTGACCACACCTGGGATTAGCGATCTGGAGTTTTATAAAGTTAACTATCGCACTAATTTCTACCAACCGATTGATCGTTTCCATAACTGGGTCGTGCGTTTACGATCAGATTTGGGGTATGGTGGTGGCTATGGCGATCTCACGCAGTTACCATTCTACGAACACTATTTCGCCGGGGGCATGGGCTCGGTAAGAGGTTATGAGTCTAACACGCTGGGTTTAACAGCTACTAAGCACCCACTTGACTCTACTGACCCAGACCCATTTGGCGGGAATGTGTTGATAGAAGGTAGCGCCGAATTGATTTTCCCTATACCCTTTGTTGACGATCAGAGTTCAATGAGAACAGCCCTGTTTTTTGATGCGGGTAACGTATTTGATACCGCCAGAGACTATGACCCGGAATTTTCCGAGTTGAGAATGTCCGCCGGTTTGAGTTTTCAGTGGATAACCGCTATTGGTCCATTAGGCTTTGCACTGGCCAAGGCGCTTAACAAACAAGACGGTGATGATACACAGGTGTTCCAATTCACTCTGGGTCAGAACTTCTAAGGAACAGTAACGTTTTACTTTGCAGCGCTTTTGGTCGTGTTTATAAAAGCGCTGTTAAACGAAAGATTAATGGTAAATATATAAGAGAAGGAGATACCATTTATGAAGCTGCTAAGAAATCTATTTTTGACATGTTTTTTTGTCGTTTCCCTGCCGGTATTCGCAGAAGCCAAGATCGGTGTGGTTGATATTAGGGCAGCATTATTCTCTTCAAATGCCGCACAGGCTTTTAGTCAGTCGTTATCGGATGAGTTTAAAACACAGGAGATGGAAGTTCGTTCTGTTCAAGAGTCTGGCCATAAACTGCAAGAGAAACTGAAAAAAGACGCGGCCATCATGAGCGATACTGAGCGCACAAAGTTAGCCAGCGAGTTGGAAGAGAAGGCTAAAGAGTTTAAATACCTGAAAGGCAAATTGGACAACGCAGTTGCCAAGCGAAAGCAAAGCTTTTTGCAAGAGTCAAAACCCAAGGTAGATGAAGTACTTAAAGAGCTTGTTGAAGCTGAAAAGTTTGATTTGATCCTGCCAAGAGAAGCCGTTGTTTATAGTGGGCAGGCACTGGATATAACCGCAAAAGTAATCGAAAAACTGAACGCGAAGAACTAATTACCGCAGTTATTGATTGCGATATGCTCGATGACTAAGCGCTAGTGCTGTCTTCTAAACGCCCTCTGATTTTTAAAATGAGAGGGCGTAACTCGTTATAGTGCAGCACTTTTGGGTGCTGGCTATGGGAGTGGCGCTGCTTGGGTCATACCAGCTATTTTAGTGAGGAAATTAACCGTGCTCGAATCCGGAGTAAAACAATACACGCTTTCCCAGCTTGCCGAGATTGTAGAAGGCACCGTTGTCGGCAATGAGGCGTGCTTGATCGAGAAGATCGCAACCTTGCAGGCAGCGGAAGAGGGAGCGCTCTCCTTTTTGGCCAATCCGGCTTATGAGAAGTTCTTACGAGAGACCAAAGCATCGGCCGTTATCGTTTCCGAATCGAGTCTTGAGCAGTGCAAAACCAACGCATTGGTGGTAAAGAATCCGTATCTTGCGTATGCCAAACTCAGTCATTACTTTGACTACAAACTATCACAAGACGTCGGCATTCACCGCACGGCCGTCGTTCATGATCAGGCGAACGTCGATGCTACGGCCATAATCGGTGCCAATGCGGTTATCGAGAAAGGGGCTCACATCGGTGCTAATGTTATTGTAGGTGCGGGTTGCTTTATTGGTGAGCATTCGGTCATCGAGGCAGACTCCCGATTGTATGCCAATGTGTCTATTTACCATGGAGTCATTATGGGTGAGCGTTGCATCATACATAGTGGCGCAGTGATTGGCTCCGATGGATTTGGCATTGCACCCGGTCCGAATGGCTGGAATAAAATCGCACAGGTAGGTGGTGTTGTCGTTGGCAGTGATGTTGAAATTGGTGCGAATACAACGATTGATCGCGGTGCACTTGACAATACTGTTATTGAAAATGGGGTGAAGCTGGATAACCAGATTCAAATTGCCCATAACGTGGTCATTGGCGAGCATACAGCGATTGCCGCTTGTGTAGGCATTGCGGGCAGCACCCGTATTGGTAAGCGGTGCATCTTGGGCGGAGGCTGTGGAATCGCCGGGCATTTGGAAATCGCCGATAATGTGCATCTTACCGGTATGACGTTAGTGACCAAAAGTATTAATACGCCGGGGGTATACTCATCTGGCACTGGAATGGAGACCAATGCCAAATGGAGACGGACGGTTGCTCGTATCCGTCAGCTGGACGACCTGGCTAAGCGTGTTAAGACATTGGAAAAACACGCCGAAGATTAGGTTTACGAACTAAGCTCTACTTTGGGGTGTATAAGCGCAACTCAAAGCAGATAAATTAAGTGGATTGAGGCAGCATCTAAATGATGGATATTGATCAAATACTGGAATACCTCCCTCATCGTTACCCGTTTTTGTTGGTAGATCGAGTGACTGAAATAGAGAAGGGCGTCAGTATTGCCGGCTACAAAAATGTTACTATCAACGAGCCGTTTTTTACCGGACACTTTCCTGGTAAACCCATAATGCCGGGAGTGTTGATACTGGAAGCGATGGCGCAGGTGTCGGGAATTCTTGGTTTTATTACCGATGGCACCAAACCCAGTGATGGACGCATACAATATTTTGCCGGCTCTAACAGGGTTCGTTTCAAGCGCCCCGTTATTCCGGGAGATCAACTGACGCTAGAGTCCAGCTTGATAGCGAACAAACATAGCATCTGGAAATTTGACTGCCGCGCACTGGTTAATGGTGAAGTGGCCTGTGTTGCAGAAATTATGACGGCTGAGAGAGAAAGTTAATGAGTATTCATCCCCAGGCAATTGTCGATCCTACCGCTAAGCTGGCAGAGGACGTCATCGTTGGGCCATGGAGTTACATTGGGCCAAACGTAGAGATTGGGTCTGGTACGGAAATTATGTCCCACGTAGTGGTAAAAGGCCCTACGGTTATCGGAAAAAATAACAAAATATACCAGTTTTCCAGTGTGGGTGAGGACTGTCAGGATAAGAAATATGCAGGCGAGCCAACTCGTCTGGAGATCGGTGATAATAATATTATTCGTGAAAGCTGTACGATTCACCGTGGTACCACTCAGGATGCGGGTCTCACTCAAATTGGAAGCAATAACCTGTTAATGGCATATGTCCACGTGGCTCACGACTGTGTGGTC
>JBFKTM010000369.1:0-4093 GCA_041636295.1 Oleiphilaceae bacterium | reverse complement strand
GGTAGATGAAGCAAAATGGGGGTTTGCCGTTATCGAACACAGTCTCTGGCATGCTGTACCCAAATTTCTAAGGGAGCTTGATCTGGCATTAAAGACGCAGTGTGACGGGGCGTTATCGATTTCGGCATGCCCGATTCGAATTGCTTCATGGATGGGGGGCGACCGGGACGGGAATCCAAATGTGACGGCTCCAGTGACGCAAGAGGTCATGCTGCTGAGTCGTTGGATGGCAGCTGATCTCTATCTTCGTGATGTCAATGCATTGCGAAACCAATTGTCAATGTGGGATGGCAGTGAGCAACTGATAAAAGAGACCGGATATAGCCGTGAACCCTACCGGGAGCTATTAGGAACGGTTCGGGATCGACTAGTCGCCACACGACAATGGGCCGAACATGCTATCGAACACCTTAAAAAGGGGGAGGGTAATTTACTGCCGCCAGAGCCTCGGGTGTTGCTTGAAAATCGCCATTTGATCGAGCCATTGTTGATCTGCTATCGCTCGCTGATGGAGAAGGGGTTGCATACCATCGCCAATGGTCAGCTGCTGGATACTATTCGCAGGGCTCACTGTTTTGGGCTGGAACTTGTTAAGCTCGATATCCGACAAGACTCTGAACGCCACCGCGATGTGCTCAATGAAGTGACTCAATATTTAGGATTGGGTGCCTTTGCTGCATGGAGTGAAGAGGAGAAAGTCCGCTTTCTGGTGAGCGAGTTGCAGAGTAAAAGACCTCTAATACCCGCCAAGTGGCCCGCTTCTGCTGAAGTGGAAGAGGTGTTGTCTACCTGTAGAGCCATCGCGCAGCAACCGCCTGAGGCGCTGGGCTCTTATGTGATATCGATGGCGGGGCAGCCGTCTGATGTGTTAACGGTCATTCTATTGTTACGTGAGTGTGGCATGACCCACCCCATGAGAATTGTGCCGCTATTTGAAACATTGGATGACTTGAGCTTTGCCCCTGAGTGTATCGACCGTTTGCTCTCAAATAGTTGGTATAAGACCTATACTCAGGGCCATCAGGAGGTGATGATTGGCTACTCAGATTCTGCTAAAGATGCCGGTCAGATGATGGCCGCCTGGGCGCAATATCAGGCCCAGGAAGCGCTGGTCGAAATGGCTCGGCAGCACAGTGTTCGACTCACGTTGTTTCATGGGCGAGGTGGTACGGTAGGGCGTGGCGGAGGCCCAGCCAATAGAGCCATACGCTCACAGCCGCCGGGGTCAGTCAATGGTCGCTTTAGAATTACCGAACAGGGCGAGATGATTCGTTTTAAATTTGGTTTGCCAAAGGTGGCGCAGCAGAGTCTGGCCGTGTACACCTCGGCGGTCATTGAAGCCTCGTTGCAGCCACCGCCGCAGCCCAAGGAGGCATGGCGAGATATGATGGGGTGGTTAACCAAACGCTCACTAGCCTCATATCGTAATATTGTGCGAGAGCACCCCGATTTTGTCAGTTACTTCCGGGCGGCAACGCCGGAACAGGAGTTGAGTAAGTTGGCATTGGGTAGCCGCCCTGCAAAGCGTAAGGCAACAGGTGGTGTCGAAAGCCTAAGAGCGATTCCGTGGATTTTCGCCTGGACGCAAACCCGTCTTATGTTGCCCGCCTGGTTGGGGGGCGATGAAGCACTCAAGGACGCTCTGGTAGAGGGTAAAACCGATATGCTGCGGGAGATGATTGATCAGTGGCCATTTTTCAAGACACATATCGATATGCTGGAAATGGTTGTAGCCAAGGCCGATACACGTATCGCAAAATACTATGACAGCCGTCTGGTGAGTAACAAGCTGAAGCCATTAGGAAAAAGTTTAAGGCTGCGCTTGAAAGAGACCATTGTGCTGGTTAATCAGGTGAAGCAGCAGGAGTCATTGTTGCGGGATAACCCGGTATTCAAACATTCGATGATTGTCCGGAATCCTTATACTGATCCGTTACACTACTTGCAGGCCGAATTGCTGAAGCGAGACCGCTCCGGTGATGACATCAGCCTGGAAACGGTGGAGCGAGCCCTTAAAGTGACGATGGCCGGAATTGCTGCAGGAATGCGTAATACGGGATAGCTATTTGTACTGAGGTAGAAGGTAGTGTGAAGTAGACAGTATGCTTAACACTGCCTTAATTTTCATTTCGTTACAGTTGGTAATTTTTGCTAACAGGCATTTGTGACCTGCTCGTCATGTATTCTGCTGGTGAAAGGCTAAACTAATAGCAACTATTCCAGTTTTATTGAGTGGTGAACTTGTGCCAATTGCCGTGAAGTTAAATCAATATCTGAACCGTCAGAACATCTATGTTCATGAAATTCACCACGAACGGGTCGATTCGCTTGCGTGCGCAATTAACTGTGCGGGGGTTGCTGCCAGTGCCACCCTGAAATCAGTATTGCTGATTGATGTGAAAGGGGCGGTAATGGCCGTGATACCTTATGGGGCTGACCTTGATATTGATGCGGTCAATCGGGTATTGGGGCGAAATCTGCAACAACTCACACCTGAGCAGTCGGATCGGTTATTTACCGATTGTGAAGCGGGTGCTCACCCTCCTATCGGTGCGGCTTACGGTATTCCGACCATTGTGGATGATTCGTTGCTCAAACAAGATCTGTTTTATCTTCAAAGTGGTTGCAATAGCACATTGTTGCAGATGGATGGTCGGGCGTTCAGGCTGTCACTGGCGGGCGCTGCTAAAGGTCAGATTGCGATCATGAGCGAGGAAATACAGGGAGTTACATTGGCATCATTGGGCGTGAACGGTCAAATGTCTCTGGATGATGTGGCCAAAAAGCTTGAAAAACTCTACCGTTTGCCACCGATGCCTGCTATTGCCGTTAAGATTCTGCATCTGGTAACTAACCCAGATTCTAGCGTGGGGGAGTTGGCAGAGGTCATTGAACGTGATCCTAGTCTAGCTGCACAAATCATGCGTTACTCCCGTTCGGCGCTCTTCAACTATCAAGGGGAAGTTAGAAACGTTCAAGATGCGGTTAATATTGTGCTGGGTTTTGAGCGCGTAGCCCACATTGCCATGGGCGTTGCTGCGTCCAGGGCCTTTGATATTCCAAAGCATGGGCCGCTAGGGCTTGATGCTTTCTGGCGACACACACTGTACAACGCCGCGTTATGCCAGCAGCTAGCGCAAAAACTGCCGGCAGAAGCACAGGTTGATGCCGGATTAGCCTATCTTGTAGGGCTGCTTCATAATTTTGGATTGTTGTTGATTGGTCATCTTTTCCCTCCTGAATTTTGCATGCTAAATAAACTGCGGGAAGCAAACCCGGAACTGCCAATGGAATCCATTGAAAGGCAGGTGTTTGGTATGGGTGGGGCTCAGGATATGATTGCCTTGGGGCATGGCACCATCGGCGGTATTCTCTTGCGAATGTGGAACCTGCCTGAAGAGGTGGTGAAGTCAGCGGCCATGCACCAGAAAATAAACTATGAAGGAGACTGCCAGAATTATGTGCAGCTGGTTCAACTGGCTAATATCCTGTTGGCGCGAGAAGGGATTGGTGATGAACTTAACGAGCAAGACCCTGAACCACTGATGACCGCGTTGGGGTTACCCATAGAGCGTGGCTACCAAATTGCACAAGACGCCCTGGAGCGTTGTTGCGACCTAGATGCCATGGCTGCCGAAATGGCAGCCTAGTCGTTTAAAACAAGTTAAAAGCTACAAGTGGCAAGTGTAAGGTTGAATAAATAAAAAACTTGATAATAAAGCTGAGTTCAAATAATTCCACTTTCCACTTTCCACTTTCCACTTTCCACTTTCCACTTTCTCTCCTCCTGTTGCCTTTTCTAACCGCTACTTCGTATAATGCCCGGCTCATTATGGCAAATGTGTGCGGAAAGCTGGCGCAAGATCGGCGGACTGTGTGTGTTAAATAGTTGGCAAACTACTGAATTGGCGGGGGCCTTTGGTAGTTGTAGGTACTTGCAGCGAAGCGTTTATAGCGATTAACCGAGTTCATAATAAAGTCGTATTGCTGGCTTAAATTTATTGCAACAGACTACTGTTAAAGTAATTCAAACTACGGTTAAAGTATTTAAAACTACGGTTATAGTATTTCAAAGAGGCTGTATCCGGTATTG
>JBFKTM010000368.1:0-4102 GCA_041636295.1 Oleiphilaceae bacterium | reverse complement strand
TGCGCAGGGTATCTATAACGGGTTATTGTTCTTCACCAGCTATCTGCTCATAAGCGGCATGGCAGGCATCTTCGCTTACCTACATCACCACAAAAGTCGTTCATTGGTAGAACTATCTTTGCATGATGCGCTCACAGGCGCCTACAACATGAAACACCTGGACGACACCTTGACCAAAGAAATTAGTCGAACCAATGTAACCGGGCACGGATTATCACTGATCGCACTCAGAATTGATTATTTTGATCAATTTGCCGATTTACATGGCCATAACGCAGCTAATGAGCTGGTAGTTGCACTATCCAAAATGCTCGGCAGCATGATTCGAGCGGGAGACAGCCACTACTTCAGCGAACAAAGTCTATTCTACCTACTGCTGCCCAATACACCTCAGGAAGGTGTATTGGTGATGGCTGAGCGGGTTAGGCGCACAGTAGAAGAGGGCTCCTGGCCAATGATTGGTGCGATGAGTATCAGTTTGGGTTGCACCACCTCGTCCGGAGATGCATCTACTGCAGCGATATTGCGAAAAGAAGTGGATAACGCACTCCGAGATGCGGAAGCCAATGGCCATAACAGAGTCAATCACCACAAGCAGTAATGACGTTCGCCGATATTCAACCACTAATAGACTGGCTGCAGGCCCACGAAGGCTGGGTCGCTTTTGCCATCTTTCTCATCTCTTTCGTCGAGTCACTGGCCATTGCCGGCGTCATCGTGCCCGGCGTCATGCTGCTTTTCATGGTCGCGGCTATTGCCGGTGGAGGACCTCTGTCACTGGGCTCATCACTATTTTGGGCTTTTCTCGGGGCGGTAGCCGGTGACGGTTTGAGCTTTTGGTTGGGACGCCATTTCAATTCGTCCATCGCCACCCTCTGGCCTGTTAGTCGCTACCCACAACTTCTAGACTCCGGGCAGCTGTTTTTCCATAAACACGGTGGGAAAAGTATTCTTATTGGCCGTTTTGTTGGCCCACTGCGCCCCGTTTTACCTCTTATAGCCGGCATGCTGAAGATGCAGCCAAAACGTTTTCTACTATTTAATGTGGTTTCCGCCATCGGCTGGGCTCCGATTTACATCCTTCCTGGCTACCTCGTTGGCGCGTCGATATCGCTAAACATTCAGTTGCCGCCGCACTTCTACCCCACGTTGTTTATTGCCCTTGGCGTACTGGCCACAATCTACCTGTTATTTGTCAGGCTACAATGGGGCTTGCAATATAAGAGTGGCATCTACGACCGCATTAAAAAGTGGATGTTTACCTATGACCTGACCCACCGATTCTGGCGGGCATTATCTAATCAACGCTCCGTCGGGGGCGAGTTTCCACTATCATCCCTGATTCTTACCGTAACAGCACTGGCTTCACTGAGCATCTTGAGCTTAATTGTCTCTCATACTCACTGGCTAAACAGCATCAACCTTCAAACCTTACAATTTTTTGAAATACTGCGTAACCCACTCTATGACCCGCTATTTATGGTCATCACCATGCTCGGGGACTCTACTTTTCTCTATCTGTCATTCCCGATTTTTATCACACTTCTTGTATTTCGAGGTTATTACGCCGCAGCGCTGCACATTGCACTAGCCGGCATGGCCACCTCCTTAGTAACCCACGGTTTGAAAAACTATTTCGCCATTCCCAGGCCCGGCTTGGTTGTCAATGAGCCCGCTTCCTTCGCCTTTCCTAGCGGACATACCAGTGGCATCGTTGTTTTTATGGGGCTGTTTGCCGCCTATATTGCTCAAGAGCTGCCACAGAAAAAAAGATGGATTACCTATGGCCTGTTCAGCATGCCAATGCTATTAGTTGCACTGAGCCGAGTTTACCTGGGCGTACACTGGCTGAGTGACATTATCGGCGGCCTGCTACTGGGGCTGGCTATCTGTGGTTTGACACGGCTCAGTTACAGTCGTTATGACAAGCAAGCATTAACCATAGAGACAACAACCATCATCGCAATGACCCTATGGCTATTGGCGACAGCCTGCTACCTATATCTAGGCTGGCCAGAGGCTTTTAGCAATTATCAAATGAAATAGCAGAGAAAATGGTAGCCAACATCAGCTATCCATCAGAGAAAGAAAATAATCGATCTGTTTGAGACGGTAGAGCGGGTCAGATAACTCCAATAAAAACTGCTTCTCTTTTTTGGCTAGTGGCAATAACTCTGTTAAACGCCAGCCAACCTGCCGACCATCACTATAGTCAATACTCATATTTAACGCGTTAACCACAGGGTGCTTCACCAGCTGATCCAACAAGGTAGCTAACTCTAGATATTCATCGGGCAGCGCGATGGTTGATTCTTGCATCAAATGCTCAATTTCACCGCAATACAAACCATCGGAGCCTTGAGAGTAGTCGGTCACCAACACTTTTGACTCAGCCTCAACGGTGATGCCGAGCAGGCCATTTTCTAGCTTTTGAAAGTCGACAAGATGAACATAGGTTCCAATACTATAGAATTCACACTCTCCCCCAACCTCGTCACCCTCTTTAATAAGAACAACTACAAAACCACGATCAGCCTTCATGCACTCAGAGAGCATATCGAGATATCGAGGCTCAAATAGCTGAAGTGGGATACGACCACCCGGACACAACACGGAATTTAAAGGGAAAAGTGGTGTTTTCATGAGGCCGATATTTTATCCAACTGCGCAATAAAGCCGGCAGGGATTGCCGCGCTCTTACGTAAAGCATAGTCAAAAAACACAATACCGGTTTTTGCTAGTGCAATTAATTGATGATTATTTACATTGGTAATGCGGTACAGAAACTGACAGCTCTTGCGGGAGATATCCTGCACAACAATCTCAAATTCAAGTTCATCTCCATAAAAAGCCTCTCCCCGGTAACTCACCGCTAGATCGGCAATAACAGTTCCGATGCCATCTATATCCAACTCATCGTACCCTAGCGATCTAAAAAACTGGATTCGCGCCTCATGGATCATCCCTATCATACGATCATGCCCAAGGTGGTTACCCTGATTAACATCCCCAATTCGAACCGGCATTGTAGTAGAGAAATGAGTGTTGTCGGGCACGTTAATATCAACTCGAGACATAAATTTTCCTATTCAACTATCGCCACAGATATTTTCAACCTTAACAAGCCACCCTACAGAAAAAGGCCGTATTCTGTTTCCATAGAGACATTCGTAGGTGTAAATCTTAAATATCTGCTAACATTATAAAAATCAATAACTTCTAATATGTTAGTTTGTCAATGAAAGATCAAGCATTCCCTCGTGTAATTGGCCTCGCAGGCGTTGACCGCAACGAAACCTCCAAAGCACTCAAATATGCCCAACGCCTAGAGTGGCCAATGGTTTTAATGGCTATCTGGATTATCGTTGAATGGTATCTACAAGCCAAGGGAGCCATCCCGCCAAGGCTTGCACTGATTACCGACTGGATAATCTGGGGATTTTTCCTGTTTGAGACAACACTGCTGACCACACTTGTCAGGCGAAAGCGGTATTACTTGCTCGGTAATTGGGTTAACTTGGTCATCATAATTTTTGGCTTCCCCCTATTATGGGAGGAATTCCCTGCCGCCGGCGTACTACGCTCGCTAAGGCTGGTAGTTATGGCTGGGTTGCTTATTCAGGTGTCAGGCACTGCCAGACGCATCTTGGCCAGAAACCATTTGGGCACAACACTGTTTGTCGGTTTCATTATCATGGTCATGGCGGGCTTTCTGATTGCCGGGATTGATCCAGCGATAGAAACACCCTGGGACGGAATATGGTGGGCGTGGGTGACCGTCACAACGGTGGGGTATGGTGATGTGGTACCCGAAAGTACAGAAGGAAGACTGTTTGCATCAGTTCTCATCCTTATGGGAATGGGCATATTTTCGCTGCTCACGGCCAGTTTCTCAGCTTTTTTTGTTTCCCAGGATGAGAAAATGGTTATCCAACGAGAGCAGCAAATTCTCGCAAAACTGGAACTCATTGAAATGCGGCTCCATCACATGGAGAAAGAGATAAGCTATCTTTTCAAGACGCAACAAAGCAAGCCTGAACAAACCACACCAGAACAAGCTCCAGACCCTGAAGCCTCTATAGAGAAGCCACACAAAAAGGGC
>JBFKTM010000367.1:0-4109 GCA_041636295.1 Oleiphilaceae bacterium | reverse complement strand
TCATTACTTTATCTGTAACACATTCTCAAACGCTTACCCTTTCCATAGAGAGGTTAACCCGCCTACCCCCTTCATATCCGCCAAATGAAACCAAACTGACACCGAAGTGAAACCAAACTGAGGCTGATGTAATTCCTCCGTTTACTAAGCTCATAAGATTGAGTTGGGGAGATTGCGAACCCGATTTCAATGTTGGGTGAGCTCCTCCACGATTGCACTAGAACGAGCCGCCCCATAAGCGATACGTTGACTAAACGGACAGTAAACTTCGACAAAGGGATAACAGATATGAATATGTTAGCGAAACCATCTATTGCTGGTACCGATTCAGGCGAAAGTGAAGCAACTACCGAGTTTTATAATGTGCTCCAAGAGCAAACCAACGCCGCCGTGCAAGGTATAATTAGTGACGAGGTCTATCCTCTGCAGTTCCCGGCTCAAGGCGGCTTTTTATACAACTGGCAAAACCTTAATAACATATTTAATGAAGGTACGTTTGAGTTAATTAGCGGAAACGTTACGCCGGGAAACCTTGCAGGCGCGGCTGCGTTGGGTGATGCAGGAAGCTTCCCTAACGACTATGCCCAGGTTATCAGTGGCATTGAATACTCATTAAATAATGCCGATACCGCCAAAATGAACAAAGTCCAGGGAGATGCCCAGGCGCAACAGGCAACCATCGTTCAGGACTTTCAAACAACCTACGGCAATATCACCGATGCCCAGCTCGAAGAAGCAAAAGCGGTCGTCGGTCCCTGGGGAGTGTCTACCAAATATGACTATATTATCAGTTATGTAATGGGCTCACAGTGGAGTGGTCGAACCGCTGAACAGAAACCCATCCTGACCTATTCAGAAATGTCAGCAGCCCGAGACCTGAAACAACTGCTGCCTGAACGCCCCGCATCCGCCGATCAGGTGATCAATGACGTATCCGTCTATCTGAATATGACGCAGTCAGTTAATGTACTGCAAACCCAGATGCAAAACGGTTCATGGACCGTCGCTCAGGTGCTGGCAAATACTCGTACACCAACAGAAGCCAATGGTGGCATGAAGACCTTTAACCCTGTTGACGGCTCTGTTGAAGATCGTCTCCGTACCCAATGGAAAGTCAACAAGGCGATTGCCGACATAAAGAATGACCTAAATAACATGGATCGGCTCATTGAGTTCAAGATGAAAACATCCTCTGCTTCAGGTTCAAGCATGCAAGTCAGTATCAATGGCAAAGCCGGTATCAGTGTGGGTTCCTGGCTTAAATTTTCTGTGGGAACGAGCGCATCCTACGATATGTCAACATTTCAGGGAACCAGTGCAGACGCAGAAATTACGGTTCAATATAAGGGCTACTCCATAGTGCCTATAAGTACCGACGCATGGCAACAAGACATCAATACCGGTTGGTACAATGGAGACATTGTGCGGCAGGCAGTGGAGAATACCAATAAGGATGTGAGCGGCTTTAAGTTTTCATCATCCACGACTCCCCCTTTCAATTTCGGATTATTAAAAGACGGTGGTAATTTTGGCTGGTTAAACAATATCATTATCAGCAATTACCCCACCATTATCATTAAATATAAGAATGCAGACTTTAACAGCTTCAAAGACGCCTGGAGTACCAAAGCCTCAGGCAATATGAAACTGTTTGGCTTTATCTCTATGGGGTCCTTCAGCGCAGGGGCGTCGGGTAGCAGCTATGAGCAGGGCTCGAACAACAGTGAATTCACACTCACCTTCAGCCCATCAGAGCAGATCATCACGGTGCCAGAATTCCAGCAACAAGGGTTTGCCATTGCGGCGGCGGTCACCAACCCCGGTGTTGCAGGTAGCGACAGTTAAGTCACATTTACTCAACGGTGGTCAGTTAGCCGCATAAAAGTTCGGGCTGGAGCATCCCCTATTCGCCCCAGGCCCGAACATTATTCAGGCTTAACCTATGGTACACATTCTGACGACAAGTCACTCCAGAGCATGAATCATGACCTTATCGACATTCAAGCTTATCTGCACGTTGGTGTTAACACTTGATCTGTGGCCTATTGATAGCTCCCGCGGTGTTGTAACAGGTTTTCAAACCCATTTACCATCACCAGCCGTCGAGCATTATTACTCGCGCTGGATTGAGCAGCTTGAACAGATTGTCCCACCAGAGTATCAAGGGCAACTAATGCCTGTTATTGACCCCTCTCATAGTCAGTTTCCATACTATTTTCTCAATAACGACCTGATATTTAATCAATATACCTACGACTACATTAGCTCAGCGGTTCTGCCAGGCCCCATCAACGGTACCGTACAATTATCAACCAGCCACAGTTTTACCAATAGGTACATCCAGCTAATGTCAGATATCAGCTATGAACTTGGGCCACAAGATACGGCAGCACTGAAAACATTGGCGACTGAGTTATCACGCCACGCCACCGAGCTAGTCACTACCTACGAAGCTACTTTTGGTATTATTACCCAGGAACAGTTACTTCAAGCCAACAAGCGCCTTGAAAGCTATAACCATCCCATTACAACCAAACTTGATTACGTCGTACTCTACCAATTTGGATATCTATGGAGTAATCGCCAAGCTGAATCACAAGCGCCACTCAGCTTCGTCCAAATAGCGACAGCAAAGAGTCTACAAACCCTATTCCCCAATATTCCTGCCACAGGTGCATTGCTGCTGCCCAGCCTCGCGGCCTATTTAAACAATTACCGCAACATCCTTGTGAGGCAAAATACGTTACAGTACAACAATTGGGCGCTTGCGGATGCGTTGCAAAATGCTCAATATCCCAATGACCTAAACGGAGGAATACGCACGTTTGACCCTTTGAATGGTGATGTATCAGGATACAAGGCAGGCTACGGTATCGAAATTTCATTAGCGGAAATCCAAAACGCGTTGAACGATAAAGGCCGGATCATTACGTTACATTTCAGCTTCGGCCCTCCCGCCGACAAGCGGGACACACCTCTTGGAAATACGTTAGTGCCCGATGGCTCTTTCTTATTTACCGGGCACACTGGAGAAACAATTACGTTAGGTAATCTCGCGGTGAACGGAAAAATGAGCATGACTATCACCTATGAAGGCTATGTCTATATTCCCTTTTCCAGTGCAGCCTGGCGTTCGAATGACTCCGTTGGCTGGTACTATAACACCCCGATTGCTCAAGCAACCAACACACTGCCAAAACAAACCGGCTACAAATTCACACTTGCCCCCCAAAAAAATGTCAGCAGAAGTAAAAAACTGGGATTACTGACAGGTCTGCTGGTAGCCAACCCTCCTAAAGTCGAGATCACTTATGAGGGGACTTTCGGGTCAGAAAGCAAAGCACTCAATGATCTCCCCAAAAAAGGTGCACTGCAGTTCTTGGCACGGCCATTCGGCACTACCTACACCCCTTCTCTTGGGGTCAAAACGCATATCGATTCAAATACGACATCCATACTATTTACGCCTGTAACCGAGCGGCTCGACATACGCCAGCCTGCCAAAGACTCCGCTTCTAGTGACATTAGTGTGCCCGTTAATCTAAGAATGGCCAATGTACTGCTCGCATCGGTCGCATTTCCTGCACATGAATAGAACTTGTTCATCCTGGCGGTGTATATGCTTATGACTCCACACTCCCATTGATGAATGCTTTTCTCTCTCACTCCCGCCTTAATATTGCCAAAAACGCTCCTCCCAACTATGTTCATGTTATTAAGTCGGAATATACGGGGTACATTATGGCGGCCATAAGTTTGCATTTAGGAGAGCGCTGGGAGACATTCATCAAAAACGAAATTGCCAGCGAACGCTACGGTTCAGCCAGCGAAGTGGTTCGTGAGGCACTGCGAGCGATGGAAGAGCGCCAAAGTAGCGAGGATACTGCGGAAACTGACATGACCAAAGAGCCCCCACAATAAAAGCAATTCTAATTTTCCTACCGCCTTGTTCAAGACGCAAACTGAAAAAGCTCAAAGTACTGTTCGGTTACAGCGCTCTCAACTATTATTAACCTAGTGTTGTGCCTAGGAAACATCATTTAAATATAGAGTGATTAGTAAGACAAACCCAAAGCATTCAATTCCAACCCATCTTAAAGGGTCGATGC
>JBFKTM010000366.1:0-4125 GCA_041636295.1 Oleiphilaceae bacterium | reverse complement strand
TTGAGCTTACTAATATCAAAGGATGCTAGCGTAGGAATGATTGCATGGTGAGCTGTTACTTTCTTGTCATTGAACACTCTCGCTTTGGCTTTTGGATTAGCACCTGCACAAAGACCGGCAAATGTCGGGTCTGTTAAGCTCATTGATTGCAGTATAGCTGGCGCATCATTACGCTGAGACTCAGGCAGATATCGAGAGTCGGTGCGTGGATAAGTGGTCGCCTTATGAGTCTCATAGAGCGATTGAGCGGCATCGAGTACTTCTTGTGCTGTATAACCCCAACGCCTGGAAGCGTATTGTTGTAGGCTAGTCAGATCAAAGGGCAAAGGTGCCGATTCTTTACCCGGCTTTGTTTCAGCACGACTAACCACTGCTGAATGTCCTTGAACAGCGTGAGCCACCTGCTCGGCGAAAGGCTTGTTAATACAGCGGCCTTCTTCATCGGCTGCCTGTTCCGGGCACACCCATTTAGCTGTAAATTCGCCTTTCTGCACGCGAACTTTGACCATCAGCTCGTAAAATGGAGATGGTATAAAGTTGGCTATTTCGTTGTCACGCTTCGCGACTAGGGCTACGGTTGGCGTAATAACTCGTCCTATGTGAAGTGTCTGATCAAAACCAGTTTGTCGTCCTAGAACAGTGTAAAGACGTGAGAGATTCATACCTACAAGCCAATCTGCACGGGCGCGAGCTATCTGTGCGTCATAAAGAGCTTCTGTTTCATGTCCCATTTTTATGTTATGGAGCGCTCTAGATATGGACTCTGGATCAAGAGAGGTCAAACAGACGCGACGAACTTCGCCTTTAAACCTACAATACTCCATCAGTTCACGAGCAATTGCTTCACCTTCCCGGTCATAGTCGGTAGAGATATACACTGTGCTTGCCTTGGACAGCAGCCCCTTAATGATCTTATATTGTTTGGCCCCACTCTTTTTAACGCCCATCTTCCACGGTGATGGAACGATAGGGAGTGTTTCCGTATTCCATGCTTTTAATGCGGGGTCGTAGTCATCAGGCATATACTGTTCAAGTAGATGGCCGAACGCCCAAGTAACACTTTTACCATTGCCGTTGTGGAAATATCCATCGGCTCTTTGACTCACGCCCAATGAGGCGGCCAGATCTTTGGCCTGCGAGGGCTTTTCACAGATGTACAAATCCATAACTAGAACTCCTCAATTGGCGCGGTAGTGACTAACTTTTTCCAATCTCGTGCAATTCGTTTGATATCTGTACCAGGGTATCCATCACGAGCGAGTGCATCCAACGTTGCAGCAATAACGACTGAGGCCTGCTCATGAGTATGCCGACTTGACGCCTCAGATAACATCTCTAAAAGTATGGCCGCCAAGGGTTTTGCGCCGATAGGTTGATCCACCGTTGCTTTTAGCTCCCTGACCGAGAGTATGGAAACAACTTTATTACTTGGGCCTTTTGCAGTCATGCTGAATATCCTTTGGCATTTGAGTGGATGCTGTATTCTTCATTCGAACTATCTGGCCTTTACCGAGCCCCTTACCTTCATTACAAAAACGTTCCCAGTTCTGGTAGTCGTACATAGACATCGGAACCACTCCGTCATGGGCATTTTTTATTTCTAATGCAGTAAATTTTTCATTCAGTGAATTGCTATTGGGTAGCCTGTTTTCGGTAACCGGGGTGCCTCCGATTAACGGTTCATCCATTCCCGCAGGAATACTGTTGATTACCTGATCTGCAACGCTTTCAACAGATTGCTCCTCCACAACAGAACTACTGTCTGCGTTCAGTGAAGTTGACGGGGTTACATCATAGACATGGCGACGGTTGGATAGGGAGTGTACATATCCTGGTTGATGGACGGCTGCACCGGCACGGCCTTTGTTACCGTATTCAATGGTCTCTACAGAATGGATGTAGCTTCGATGATCAAGTTCGCTGGTATTGCTGTGGTTGATAATAATCTTTTCTGGTGCGTTAGCACATCCGACCAGTATCGAACCGGCTAGCGAGATTAACAATGCTTTCTTCATAAAACAGTCCTCATAACTATTCATCGAAGTGTAAAGCTGAACAAGAAAAGCAGTCAGGCAGGTTGGTGCTTTTTTTTCGCAGGAACCTCTACTAGTTAGGAACGACGCATAGGGCAGAATGGCTTTATTAACCAATATAGAAAGTGATTCTGATGGCGTTTTCATTCCTGAAACTAATTAAAAAGAAAGGCTCTGAAACAGGGGCGGTATCTAGAGATCTGCCTGCCATTGAAGAGATCTCAATGGCCCTATTAACTCGACAGAAAGAGGATGTCCCTGCTGAATGGGAAAAGATTGAGGCCTATCCACCAGGCGCAAGAGCCCTAGAGGCTGAACCGATAACCGGTGTGATCTACCAGAATAGGGAGCTAATCCTCAAAATCAGAACGGCACTGGGTATTAATCACCAATTGTTTGAACAAATGGTGATGCCTGTAATCCGCAATTTCGCAGACTTTGTGCATCTCTTACCTGCATCACAATCACATCACCACAGAGGTTCTGGCGGGGCACTACGGCATGCATTAGAGGTTGCTTTCTGGTCTGCACAATCAGCCGAGTCAGTAATCTTCTGCCTGAATGGATCTCAAATCGAACGGCGTGCGGCGGAACCCATGTACCGCATTGCAACGTGCCTAGTGGGCCTATTACATGATGCCGGCAAACCTGTTTCCGATCTTTCAATTCAAGATGACTTTGGTGGGAAATGGAACCCTCTGGAGATCGGCCTTTATTCATGGTTAAGACACGACCGAAGACGAACACGATACTATCTAGTATGGCGAGAAGGGCGGCATAAACGCCATGAAATCTGGAGCCAGCGTATGTTTAATGAGCTGGTGCCAACGTCTATTGTTGCACGCTTCAATGATATCGATATTCAAATAATGGAGCGTGTAAGTGATGCACTGTATTCCCTAGACAGTCGCTCGCATATCAGCCGGATTGTTGAAAAAGCTGATCATGATTCTTGTCGCATGGACGTTGAACGAGATCATGAATCACAGGCACATAAAGACTTCAATTATGGAATTCCGATACACAGGTATTGCTTTGACGCAATAAGACAGCTCATCAACACGGGGGCATGGAAAGTTAATGAGCCTGGAGCCCCAGTTTGGGTAACAGACGAAGGTTGCTTTGTTGCGTGGAAGGGAGAGCAAAACTTCTCGGCAGTATCGGATCATATTAAGTCAAGTATAGGCGTTACGGTGCCTGCCAACCCAGATGATCTGACCGACGGCATGATCATGGCCGGTTTAGCGGTTCCCCGGTATCCTGATGAGGATAGCGAAAGTAGAGATGCAGAAAACTACTACCTCTATTGGCACATTACACCGCTAATGTTGGTGGAAGGTAAGCCTGTGGATTCGGTTAAGTTGACCGCTATGAAGATTGATTCGCCAGAGAGATTGTTCCGCGAAGTACCTCCAAAAGTGTCATGTAAGATATGGTCAGAGCAAGACAATAAGGATGGTAGCAACACCTTAGCGACAATACAGGAAAGCACACCAGAACAGGAAACACCTCAAGAAAGCCCTACATCGATAACTCTAGACAATGGAGATAGAGTCAATCCTCAAACAGGAGAAATTATCCCAGAGTTAGTGCCGAAGAAAGATACAGATGAGCGTATAAATGATCTGCCCAACAGTGCGGAAGTCGATGCGATAAATTTATTTGGGGGAAAGCCTACAGAGGCTGAGGCCGCTGGAAAATTTACAACTGAGAAACAGCAAACCACCCCTGTTACACCTGTTAAAACCGATGCTATCGATGATGCATTTGCACGGGCAACGGCAGCACTGAACGCCAAGCCGAGCAATAAGAAGGAGAGGAATAGTAAGGCCAAGGAAACCTGTCCAAAGAAAAATGTAGAAACTGATAAAAAGGTAGAGTCAGGAAAACAGGCTCCAGATATCTCTGCTGAAAAAGCGACAGACAACACTGATCCTATCGGATGTATTAACGCTGGCCTGGATGAACCGCGAGGCCCTGGCGCTCAGCGTCAAGGAGCAGCGGGCCGTATACTGGTCCCGCTCAAGACAGCAGATCTGGCGTAAAGGGGAGACCTCCGGGCATGTTCAACAATTGCGTGAGGTTCGCCTTG